>JANMBK010000190.1:0-3305 GCA_031360365.1 Methylophilaceae bacterium | reverse complement strand
GACAAACGCCCGACAAAAATTAGATATTTACTTACCCAAAAATCCTAAAGCATCAGATAGCCTAAAAAAAGTCATTATTTTTTATTACGGCGGTAATTGGGATTCTGGTGAGCGGTCTGATTACAAATTTGCTGCTGAAGCGTTAGCTAGTTTAGGCCACATTGTGGTTGTTCCCGATTATCGCGTTTATCCTGATGTGTTATTTCCTGGCCTTATGGCAGACCCTGTCAGTGCAGCCAAATGGGTAAAAACTAACATCAAAAAATATAATGGCGATGCTAATAAAGTGTTTCTTGCCGGCCACTCTGCAGGCGCGCATAGTGCGGTGATGATGGCGATTAACGCAGAATATTTAGCGCAAGCATCACTTAAGCCAAGTGATTTTGCAGGCGTAATAGGCTTAGCTGGCCCCTATGATTTTTTACCTTTAAAATCAGATAGATTAAAGACAATATTTGGCCCTGAAGCAATGCAATGGAAATCGCAGCCGATTAACTTTGTGGATGGTAAAAATCCACCACTGTTGTTGGCGGTTGGCATGAAAGATGGCACGGTGTGGCCACGCAACAGTATTAATTTGGCTAAAAAAATTAAAGATAACAATGGCTTAGTCGAGGTGGTAGAGTTTGCAAGTTACGGACATATCGATATGGTGACTAAGCTCGCCAGGCCGCTACGTGGTGATGGTGATTTGCTTAAATCAATCGCTGTTTTTATCGATAAGCATTAGTTTTTACATTAGCTAATCTCACGCGTGGCTAAAAATTCAATCTCAGGGTAACGTTCTTGCGCCATTTGCAAATTCACGCGGTTTGGCGCCAAGTATACGTATTCATCGTTGCCATCTAAACCCACGTTAAAGCCATATTTATCAGCGATGCTTTTCAAATCTGCATCGCTGCCACGTAACCAACGCGCGGTGTAACAATCGTAGGGTTCAAACACCATATCAACACTGTATTCGTGCTCTAAGCGATGCGACACCACTTCAAACTGCAACATACCGACTGCGCCTAAAATCAGATCATTAGATAAAAGTGGGCGAAAAAGCTGCGCTGCGCCTTCCTCGGCCAATTGTTTTAGGCCGATTTGTAGCTGCTTCATTTTCATGGGGTTTTTAATGCGTGCGCGGCGAAAATGCTCAGGCGCGAATGAAGGAATACCGGTAAATTTCAGCGCTTCGCCTTCACTAAATGTATCGCCCACTTTAATCGTGCCGTGATTCGGGATGCCAATAATGTCGCCCGAATAAGCTTCATCCATGGTGGTGCGGTCTTGCGCCATAAAAGTAATGGCGTTGTTGACGGCCATCAACTTACCAGTAGAAACCTGTTTAATTTTCATGCCACGCTCAAAACGGCCAGAACACACGCGCAAAAACGCAATGCGGTCGCGGTGTTTCGGGTCCATATTCGCTTGAATTTTGAACACAAAGCCTGAGAATTTTGGCTCATCTGGCGCGACTTCACGACTAGCTGTTTTTCGTGCAAGTGGCGCAGGTGATAAGTCTACAACGGCGTCTAATAGGCTTTGCACACCAAAGTTATTAATGGCTGAGCCAAAATAAACAGGCGTTTGTTTGCCGCTTAAAAAGCGTGCCGCATCAAAGGTATGTGAAGCGCCGCGCACCAACTCAATGTCGATTCGCAAATCTGCCGCAACGTGGCCTAGCAATTCATCTAAACGCGGATTATCTAGTCCTACAATCACTTCTGACGTGCCTTTTTCAGCGCGCGGATCAAAAAACGAAATTGTATCGTTATATAAATTGTAAACACCACGAAACGACTTTCCCATGCCAATCGGCCAAGTCATTGGCGCGCATTCCATGCCAAGTGTGGTTTCAATTTCGTCTAACAACTCAATTGGCTCGCGGCTTTCGCGGTCTAGCTTATTTATAAACGTAATAATCGGCGTATCACGCATGCGGCATACATTTAACAGCTTGATGGTTTGCGCTTCCACGCCATTCACTGCGTCTATCACCATCACGGCAGAATCCACAGCCGTTAATGTGCGATAAGTATCTTCAGAGAAATCATCATGGCCTGGTGTATCCAGCAGATTAATCATGTGCTCACGATAAGGAAATTGCATGACAGAAGATGTTACCGAAATACCCCGCTGCTTCTCAAGCTCCATCCAATCAGACGTCGCATGGCGCGAAGCTTTGCGGCCACGCACTTCACCTGCTACCTGAATTGCACCTCCAAACCATAATAGTTTTTCGGTAAGCGTGGTTTTACCCGCATCAGGGTGAGAAATAATGGCGAAAGTACGACGACGTTTGATTTCTTGGACTAAAGACATAACTAAAGCAGGCTACTTAATTTTTTAAATTGGCAATGCAGTATTTTAACTCATTTAACTCAAATCGCAGGCTGACTTATTTTTGAGATTTAAATCGAACCTCACGGAATTTGAAAAAGTGCGTAATGTTTGCATTTTTACTGAGGACGCAAGATGATACAAAAATATAAAGAAAAAATTTATAAGTTTTTTAACAGCTTTTGTTTATGGATAGGAAAACATGTATTTTGGTACATGTTCTTTGAACTTATAAAACAACTATTTACTTAACTACTTCTTTTAACTGCTCTAAAATTGCCGGGTTATCCAGCGTTGAAATATCCGATGTAATTTCTTCACCTTTGGCTAAGCTGCGTAGCAAGCGGCGCATAATCTTGCCGCTGCGAGTTTTTGGCAAGTTATCGCCAAATCTTATCTCATCAGGCTTAGCAATCGGGCCAATTTCTTTGCCGACCCAGTTGCGTAAATTTTCGACAACCTTCTTCGCTTCTTCGCCTTCAGGACGCTTTCCTTTTAATACTACATAAGCGACTACTGATTCGCCTTTAATGTCATGCGGTTTACCGACCACTGCCGCTTCGGCTACGAGTGGGTTTGACACGAGTGCAGATTCAATTTCCATGGTGCCTAGGCGATGGCCAGATACGTTTAATACATCATCAATACGTCCCATAATGGTGAAGTTGCCAGTGGTGGCATCGCGCACTGCGCCATCGCCTGCAAGATAAGTCGTTCCGCCTAAATCGGCGGGGTAGTAACTGGAAACAAAGCGTTCAGCATCGTTATAAATGGTGCGTATCATGGATGGCCACGGTTTTTTAATCACCAACAAGCCACCCATTCCCCAAGGTAGATCTTTGCCAGTTTCATCAACAACTGCTATATCAATACCTGGGAACGGCATGGTGCAAGAGCCAGGCACTAATGAATGCGCGCCTGGTAGCGGGGTAATGACATGGCCGCCTGTTTCAGTTTGCCAAAAAGTATCAGCAATG
>JANMBK010000183.1:0-7574 GCA_031360365.1 Methylophilaceae bacterium | reverse complement strand
CATTCAGTCATCACATATGGAAGAGACGCCGTCTTTGCAGAGTACCTTAAGTAACAACCACGAAGCTATTTCTTAACATTAAACATTAGTCACAAATTAGTGTAGCAACTCGCTCTGCACTCGCAGGCGCCATAGTGAGACCATACCTAAAATGACCCGTGTTTAAAAACAAGTTCTCAATGCTTGGGTGTTGTGCAATGGTAGGTAGGTTATCGGGAGTGCCAGGCCGCAAGCCGCACCAATGCTTGATTGCAGCGGCATGTTTTAAGATTGGTAGTATTTGTTCGGCTTTTTGTTGCAATTGTTGACGCATGATTCCGGTGGTGTTTGTGTCAAAACCTACATCTTCTAACGTGCTGCCAGCCAGCAACAAACCATCGCGGCGTGGCACTAAATAAAAGCCATCTCTGTAAATAATATTTTTGGGTAATTCTGATGCATTTAATTGTGCAGCATCAAATAGCAAAATCTGCCCGCGCATCGGTTTGATGTTGAGGTTGGAGGCCGTGTCTTTTAGCAGCTCAAAACTCCAGGCGCCAGATGTGACGACAAAGGCATCTGCTTGAAGTACTTTTTCTGTACTTATTTCAACACTTATCGCAGCACCTGCTCCAGAGCCAGCATAGATATTGGCTCTCCAGCCATCTATTTGATGCACGTGTTTTAACGGCTCTAATTGTGTGTGTTCTAATAGCGTCACATTTTGCTGAATCAGTCGCTGTTTAAGCGCTTGCAATAAATGTGGCGGCCTAACTTGCGCAACAGTTGGCAACAATAAATTTTTGCCAATTTGTTCAATTTCAACATGATTTTTTGTGCACCAATTGATTGCGGCATCCGCATCAAACGGCGGCTCTATCAACATGCCGCTTTGTGCATATTCTGGGTCTATGCCAGTTTCGCGTTTTAGCTCATCGCAAAGTTGCGGGTATAAACTGGCGCCGCGCAGCGCCAATGCATTCACTTCGTCTTTGTACATCCACGGCAATAGCGGAAATAATATGCCCGCACCCGCCCAGCTTGATTCGCCCGAAGTTTGCGCAGCGATAATATTGCGCTCTACTATGGTGACGCTACACCCGCGCTCGGCCAGCTTGAGCGCGGTGAGGCAGCCCACAATACCGCCGCCAACCACAATAACTTTCTTGGCAACGACAGATTTAGTCACTTATTGACCAGATACGTTATTGACGCAGTCATTTATTGACCAGAGATAAGGTAAATTTCAGCCGCCACCAAATCATCTGGCAAGCCCAGCAATACCAATACGTCGCCATCTCCCAGCGTAATATCGCCGCGCGGGGGAATATCTTCCAGCATATTGGGGCGACGCATCAGTTGAATATCCACATTGAAACGCTTCAGGTCAATATGGTCTAGCCGTAATTTTTTGGCATAAGAATTTTTGCTAATCTCTACCGAATGTAGTCGTACTTGTTGCGCATCAACATTATCTACATCGGTCGCACCACGGAAATAGCCTTTAAACATTTTGTAGCGTTCTTCCCGAAATAATCTGATGCGCTTAACCACGCGATTAAGTGGCACGCCAAGCAATACCAGCGCGTGCGAGGCTAGCATTAAACTGCCTTCTAGCACTTCTGGCACCACTTCAGTGGCACCCGCATCGCGAAACTCATCCATGTGCGTTTCATCGTAAGTGCGCACAATCACCGGCAAATCAGGATAAGCCTCTTGCGCCACATGTAGCACTTTCATGCTGGCGCGCATGTCAGAATAGCTGACAATTAGCGCCTTGGCGCGTGCACCACCCGCTGCCTCCAGCACAATGCGTCGCCCGGCATCACCATACATCACATGCTCGCCCGCCGCTGCTGCTTCATGCACACGCGTGGGGTCGATATCAAGCGCAATAAACGGAATGTTCTCTTCTTTTAAAAAGCGGCCTAAATATTGACCGCTACGACCATAACCGCAGATTATCACGTGATTTATTAAATCTTTACTTACACCATCCAGTGCTTCCACCACTTGGCTACTATTGCGCGTGTAACTTTTTACCAACTTGCGCGCGATGCGACCATTGTAGGGAATAACAAATGCAGCAAACACCATAGAAAGTAAAGTGGCCGCCAGCATCAATTGCAACTCGTTGCCGCCAATTAAATTTTGCTCTAAACCCAAAGCTAAAATCACAAAGCTGAACTCGCCTGCCTGCGCCAGCACAATGCCTGTGCGTATGCCGACGCCTGTTTCAAAGCCAAAAGTGCGTACTAATACGGCCACCACCAGCGCCTTAAACACTATAAAGCCCGCTAGCAATAACAGCACTAAGCCAATGTGCTGTAGCAAATAATTAAAATCCAGTAGCATGCCCACGCTGATAAAAAATAGGCCGAGCAAAATATCGCGGAAAGGTGCAATGTCAGATTCCACTTGATAGCGATAGCGCGTTTCAGAGATTAACATGCCGGCAATAAAGGCGCCCAGCGCGTACGACAAGCCAGCCAACTTGGTCACTGTGGCCAGCAATAAAGTGACTGTGAGCACGTTCATTACAAACAACTCGCGCGAGCGCTGCTTGGCCACCAGACTGAACCAAAAATTGATGATGCCTTTGCCAAATCTAAATAAAATAAATAACAACACGGCCGATTTAATAAACGACAAAGCCAGCGTGGTGCTCAAATTGCCTGTTTGTGCACCAAGTGCGGGAATCAGCACCAAAATAGGAATGACTGCAAGATCTTGAAACAGCAAAATGCCAATACTTAAACGGCCGTGACGCGAGTTTAAATCGACGCGTTCCATTAAAACTTTAGATACGATTGCCGTAGATGACATGGTAAGCGCGCCGCCTACCACAAACGCCGTGGGCAAACTAAATCCAGCTAGCCAGCTCAGCAACATAGTCACAAACAAGGTGATTAACACCTGCGCACCACCCAAGCCAAACAAGGTTTTGCGCATGGCATAAAGTTTAGGTAGGCTAAACTCTAAACCGATACTAAACATCAAAAATACGATACCAAACTCGGCTACATGGCGACCAGATTCTGTACTCGGCAATAAATTAAGCGCAAATGGGCCAAACAAAATGCCCACCATAAAGTAAGCCAACATGGCGGGCATACGCATGGCGCGAAACAGCGCAACTGCCAAGACAGAGCTGGTAAGTAGCAGTAAAACACTGGTTAAAGAATCAAACATGACGCTCGCTTATGGTTATTTTTATAGTTTTTTTATTATATTTGATGCTGCAATTTATTGTGCAATCTACATTCTAGGCAAAAATTATGCCTACTTTAGCTATTTTACCTAAAAACTTCACATTTTTGCTTTATTCATGGCGGTTTCCCTTTTATACTGAGTAGATATGTCACCTACATTACTACAATCTGACAGATTGCACTCGCAATCACAATCACCCAAGGCAGAAACATTGGCCTTGGCACGTAGCGTGCTGAATATTGAAGCGCACGAAATTAGTGCGCTTGCCGCTAGACTGGATGCGAGTTTTGAGGCAGCAGTTGAACTGATTTTAAACTGCCAAGGCCGGGTGGTGGTTAGTGGTATGGGCAAATCTGGCCATGTTGGCGGTAAAATTGCGGCTACGTTGGCGAGCACGGGTACGCTTGCGTTTTTTATGCACCCAGCCGAGGCTAGCCATGGCGACCTTGGCATGATTACCAATGGCGATGTGGTGATTGCACTTTCTAACTCGGGCGAGAGTGACGAACTCCTGAATATTGTGCCCACCATTAAACGCTTGGGTGCAAAAATTATCAGCATTACTGGCGCCCAAAACTCTACTTTAGCCAAAGAATCAGACGTGCATTTAAGCGCAGAAGTATCGCAGGAGGCTTGCCCTTTAGGGCTATCACCAACGGCAAGTACGACAGCTGCGCTGGCTTTGGGTGACGCACTCGCTGTATGCGTACTGAATTTGCGTGATTTTACCGCAGAAGATTTTGCCCGCAGCCACCCAGGTGGCAATTTAGGGCGGCGCTTGCTCACTCGGGTAAAAGATGTGATGCGCAAAGGTAGCGCGATACCCAGCGTGAAAGATGGCGAATTGCTGTCTGCCGCACTCACTGAAATGACTAAAAAAGGTTTGGGTTTAACCGCGGTGGTGAATGAGAAAAAACAACCCGTAGGCGTGTTTACCGATGGCGATTTACGCCGCACGTTTGCCAAAGGTATATTTACCCAATCTGTAAAAATTAACGAGGTCATGCACGGCAACCCCAACACCATTCATGTCAATGAATTAGCGGTAGAGGCGGTAGAAATAATGGAGCAGAAAAAAATTAATGGTTTACTGGTGGTGGATGACTCAGGCAAGCTAGTAGGTGCATTGAATATGCACGATTTACTCAAAGCGAAAGTAGTGTAATTAATGGTTTCAGATGCAATATTAATGCGTGCAAAAAAAATTAAATTAGTCATTTTTGATGTAGATGGTGTGATGACCGATGGCGGCTTAACCATAGGCGATGATGGGCAAGAATACAAAACCTTTAACACGCAGGATGGCTTAGGCATGAAGCTGCTCAAAGCCAGCGGCGTGCAGATGGCGATTATTACTGGCCGCACTTCTAATGTGGTAAAACAACGCTCTGAAAGTACGGGTGTGGCGCATTTTTACCAGGGGGTTGATGATAAATTAGTGGCGTATAACGATTTAATCGCCAAGTTAAATATAACGGCTGAACAAAGTGCGTTTATGGGCGACGATGTGGTGGACATGCCACCGATGTTGCGCTGCGGCTTGGCGGTGAGCGTACCTGCTGCGCCTGCGTCAGTTAAACAGCGTGCGCATTATGTGACACAAAAAGAAGGTGGTCGCGGAGCGGTTAGAGAATTGTGCGAACTGATTATGCAAGCGCAGGGTACACTGGAGGCGCAATTAGCGCCGTATTTCAAATGAGTGCGCAATTAGCGCCGTATTTTAAGCTAGAGGCGCAATCAGTGCCGTTAGATAAATAAGTGCGTAAGTGGCGCCGTTTTTTTAATGATATTTTTAAGTCGTTTCTGTTAATAAAAAATGCTGACGCGGTCCCCCATTTTTTTTCCGTTAGTGTTGGCCATTTTGATGGCAGTAATTACGTTTTGGATTAACTTAACTGTAGAGCAACAAGGCCCAAAAATTGATGGTAGCACTCGGCATGACCCAGATTACACAATGAACAATTTTGTCACTACAAAAACAGATAACACTGGCAAGCTGCGCTATGTGTTGGCGGCGGCCGAGATGCTGCATTACCCAGACGACGATAGCACGGTGCTGCAACGTCCGCGCTACACGCAATACACAATAAATAAGCCCTACACACAAATTGAAGCGTTACGTGGCTATGTTTCTAGCAATGGCGAAGAGATTGAGCTGGTGGATAACGTGAAAGTGTTACGGCAAGCGTTTGAGGGCAAAGGCGAGATGCAAGTGCTGACCGAAAAGTTGATTATTTTACCTAATCAAGAGTTGGCTAAAACTGATAGTGCGGTACTGATTAAGCAAGCGCCAAAAACAGTGATACGTGCCAAAGGTATGGTGTTTGATAAAAAAAATCAAACGATAAAATTATTTAATCGTGTAAAAGTGCATTATGAGCGGCCAGCTGCTAAGCCTGTTAAAACAAGTAAGCAAACCATCAATAAAACTAAACTCACTAGTAGCAAAACTTTAACCACCAAAAATGCTGCATCTACTAGCAAGCAAATGTCTGTCAGCAAGAAAGTGCGGAATAAAAAATGAAAAATCTAATCATATTATTAATAGGGCTATGCACTAGCCTGCAAGCCTTTGCTGAAGCGGCTGACCGTGATAAACCAATTGAGCTAGAAGCCGACACAGTCACCGTAAATGATGCAAAAAAAACCAGCACTTACACTGGCACTGTTATTTTAACGCAAGGCACGCTGATAATTCGCGCAGATAAATTAGTGGTGCGCGAGGATAAAGAAGGTTTTCAGCACAGCACCTCGACGGGCAACCCAACCACCTTTAAGCAAAAGCGCGAAGGCAAAAATGAGTATATGGAGGGTAGTGGGCAACGCATTGAATATGACGGCCGCATGGACAAAGTGCAGCTTTACACCAAAGCATGGGTAAAACGCGGTGAAGATATTGTGTATGGCGATTATATTAGCTACGACGCCAATTCCGAATACGCAGAAGTGATTGGCGGTACCAAATCAGAAACCAACCCTAGTAGTGGGCGCGTAAAAGCCATTATTCAGCCAAAAAACAAACCAGCCGCTTCTCAACCAAGCGCACCAGCGCCTGCTAGTCCACAATCTGTTTTACCAGCTACGCCAAATACTGCAGCGCCTGCTGTCACCAAAAACTTAAGATTTAGTAATCGCCTTGAAACGTCAGAAAAACCTGAATAAAAAATGAGCGAACTCGTTGTTGAAAATCTGCGTAAGTCGTACAAATCGCGCACGGTAGTGCAAGATATTTCGCTGCGAATTAATAGTGGCGATGTGGTTGGTTTGCTTGGCCCTAACGGTGCAGGTAAAACCACCAGTTTTTATATGATGGTGGGTTTAGTGCCACTGGATGCTGGCCGCATTTTGCTCAACGGTAAAGATTTGAGCCGCTTGCCAATTCATAGCCGTGCGCGCATGGGTTTAGCCTATTTGCCGCAAGAGCCGTCTATTTTTAGAAAATTGACGGTGACTGAAAACATAATGGCTGTGCTAGAGCTACAAGACCTAAGTGAAGAAGCCATGCACGCTCAGCTAGAATCGCTGCTACAAGAGCTGCACATTGTGCATATTAGAAATAATCCAGCGGTCAGTTTATCTGGCGGTGAGCGCCGCCGTGTAGAAATTGCGCGTTGCTTGGCCACCAACCCCAGCTTTATCTTGTTAGATGAGCCGTTTGCGGGTATCGACCCAATTGCCGTACTTGATATTCAAAAAATTATTCGTTTTTTAAGCAGCAAAGGCATCGGCATATTGATTACCGACCACAACGTACGCGAAACGTTGGGCATTTGCGATACTGCTTACATTGTGAATGATGGCACTGTATTTGCCTCTGGCAAGCCAGCCGATATTGTCAATAACGAAGCGGTGCGTGAAGTGTATTTGGGTAAAGATTTCCGGCTGTAGTCAGTAAATATAAAACCTATGAAGCAAAATTTACAACTTAGAATCTCGCAAAACTTAGCGCTTACACCGCAGCTTCAACAATCTATTCGCTTGTTGCAATTATCTTCACTTGAGCTAGATCAAGAGTTAGAAACCATTTTGCAAGATAACCCACTGCTAGAGCTGGTGGATGCTGACACCCCAGAACCTGATATGGATGACGGCAGCTTAGCTGAACAGGTAAACGGTGTTGACCATGACCCAATGACGGCCGATGGCGAGCAATCTAACCAAAATGATGACTTTGAAAATGATGCGTTTAGCAATTTAGATTACCAAGAAATTGCCAATACTTCTGAAAAACCTCAAGAATCTCCCGCAGAAACCCAAGACTTAAAAGAAGATTTTTCTGCCACCGATTTTGATGAAAATTACGATGAATATGGCAGCGCCAGCAACTGGGATGAAGGCAGCCGCCAAGGTAACGATGGTGACGACGATGGCGATTATTCTCG
>JANMBK010000159.1:0-15951 GCA_031360365.1 Methylophilaceae bacterium | reverse complement strand
TAATCGCGCTAAGCCCACACCGTCATTAGGAATTTGCGCAAAGCTAAATGCCATGTCTGGATTGCCGACGTTCATCATGATTTTGCAAGGAGGTTTCGGTAAAGCACTATTGGCTTGACTTGATACTTCAAAGTCTAGCGCGCCGTGATATACAAATCCTGTTTCACCTTCGGCACACGAAACCGTGACAATTTCGCCTTCGCGTAATAGGTCGGTGGCATTTACTGAGCCTACAATTGCGGGTATGCCAAGCTCGCGTGCAATAATCGCTGCGTGGCATGTGCGGCCGCCGCGATTGGTGACTAGCGCTGCTGCACGTTTCATTACGGGCTCCCAGTTGGGGTCTGTCATATCGGCCACCAGCACGTCACCTGGCTGTACTTCATGCATTTGTGCAGGATCCAACACGATTCTAACAGGCCCAACACCCACTTTTTGCGTGACTGCGCGACCTACCACTAAGGGTAAGGCCGAGTGTTTTTGCAGCTTGTAAGATTCTGTAACATTTTTAAGTGATTCTTGCGACTTCACGGTTTCTGGTCGTGCTTGTAGAATATATAACTTACCATCCAAGCCGTTTTTGCCCCATTCAATATCCATTGGGCAGCCATAATGGTTTTCGATGGTCATGGCATAAGTGCCTAGTTCTAAGATATCGGCGTCACTAAGTGAATACACATCAGATTCAGCTGGATCAACATCGACAGTATTGGTGCTTTTGCCCGCCTGAGTAGCATCTGAGAACACCATTTTAATCAGTTTAGAACCCATGGTACGGCGCACAATGGCTGGTTTGCCAAGTGCTAATAATGGCTTATGCACATAAAACTCATCTGGATTCACCGCGCCTTGCACTACTGTTTCGCCAAGGCCGTATGAAGAGGTAATAAACGCGACATCTTTAAAGCCAGATTCAGTGTCAATGGTAAACATCACGCCTGCACAGCCAATATCTGAGCGCACCATTTGTTGAACACCAGCTGAAAGTGCCACATCGGCATGCACAAAGCCTTTATGTACACGATAAGAAATAGCCCTATCGTTATAAAGTGAAGCAAATACTTCTTTAATGGCATGGGTAATGTTATCTAGGCCATGAATATTTAAAAAAGATTCTTGCTGGCCAGCGAAAGATGCATCAGGCAAGTCTTCAGCGGTGGCAGATGAACGCACAGCAAAGGTAGTGCCAGCAGCAGAGTTATCCGTTAAGCGCGCGTAATTTTCTGCAATCGCAGCATTTAAAGCGGCAGGAAAGGATGCGTCCATAATCCATTTGCGAATTTGCGTGCCACAAATAGCTAGAGCCTGTGTGTCGTCTGCGTCTAACACATCCAATAAATCATTAATTTTTTTATCTAATCCACCTTGCGCCAAAAATTCTCGATACGCATCAGCGGTTGTCGCGAAACCAGTAGGTACGCGCACACCTTTTGCCGAAAGTTGTGAAATCATTTCGCCTAGTGAAGCATTTTTACCACCCACGGAGCCGACGTCTGTGTTGCGAAGTTGTTCAAATGGTATTGCGTGCGCTGTCATGCTCATCCCTAACTTTAACAAATGTAATTTTGAACTAGATGTAATTTTAGATTTAATTCTATAGTGAACTTATTCTATTCATGATTGTGCCAAAATAGCCTTTGCTTGTCACGCAACATTATTAACGTGTTAAGGATAATTAGTAGAAAATAACTTTTAAGCTAAACAGTTTTATATTAAATAACTAGGCAAACGACTGCGCGCTTTACGCTAAAATAGGCACATATGCTTTCTTATGCCCACTCTAACTCTCTAAATCAACAAATCAGAGTCACAACCTCTGCTAGGTTGCACATGGGCTTTTACGATTTAACTGGTACCACAGGTTCAATGTTTGGTGGCCTAGGGCTTGCTATAGATTCGCCTTGCACTCAAGTGCAAATTAGTGAAAGTAAAAATCTTATTATTGATGCTGAAAGTAGTGATAGTGTAGCTAAAATCGTCGAAAACTTGATTAAATCACTAAACTTGCTAAATATTAATTTGCCAAATAATTTTTCTGTAAAAATACTACAAAGTATCCCTGAACATGCCGGGCTAGGTTCAGGCACTCAAATGGCACTTGCGATTGGTGCAGCTTTGAATCAGTTGTTTGGTTTGAATTTAACGATAGCACAAATTGCATCTGCTGCCATGCGTGGAAAGCGCTCTGGCATTGGTATCGGTGCGTTTGCGCAAGGTGGTTTTTTAGTCGATTCTGGCAAGCTGAATGACGAAATACCAGGGACTGCCATGCGGCATACTTTCCCTAACGACTGGCGCATATTGTTGGTGCTTGATTCAACACATACAGGCGTGCATGGCGCAGCTGAATTACAGGCATTTCAGACGCTAGCGCCAGCAAAAAGTGCATTGCGGTCGATGGTTTTTGAGCGCATGCTGCCTGCCTTGCAGCGCTCTGATTTATTAACATTCGGCGTGTATATGCAAGTGCTGCAGGCTTACAATGGTGATTATTTTGCGCCGATTCAAGGTGGCAGATATGCCAGTCGCAGTGTTGAGCTGGCGCTGGCTTGGCTGAAAAACAATGGCGCGCCTTGTACCGGGCAAAGCTCGTGGGGACCAACTGGTTTTGCTATTTTAAGAGATCAGCAGCAAGCTGAACGCTTACAAGCCCAAGCTCAGTTAGCTTTTGTAGACAATTCGAATATCAGTTTTAAGATTGTGCGGGGTAAAAATACAGGCGCAAGCGATTCTGGAATAGCTGTCTCGGAAGTTATTATTAAAGAAAGTTAGCTCAGTATGGATAAAAGCATGCAAAAAATTTCGATATTACATCTCATCACCGCAGCCAAAAACGCCAGCCCATTTGACGTCAACATGTCCTATGACGCAGGATTTGACAAAATGATGCCGTATACCAATGTTGAACTGGCCGAGGTGGTTGCGCTGACGCAAGATGCCATGTTTTCGCGCAGCCCATCAGGAATAAAGCGTGAGGCTTTATTTTTTGGCGGGCGCGATATTCATTTAAGTTTATCCATGCAAGAAGCTGCTAAAAACGCGATGTTTACACCGTTTGAAATGTCCACAATGGCAGATCCATCGGGAGCGTTTACCACGGCAGCGGCGATGTTAGCCAAAGTTGCAAGCGTTGTTAATACGCTTAACAATCAAACAGTGGTGATTTTTGGCGCAGGCGCGGTAGGCAGCACAGCAGCGTTAATTGCGGCAAAAAATGGCGCCATTGTTCATATGGCAGCGCACCGCAAGGTGGCTAACATGCAAGCTTATTGCGACAAAATGTATCAAGCATTTGGTGTTAGTTTGCAGGCGCTGGATGCCAGCAATGACGCGGCTAAAAATGCCGCTTTATATAAAGCCGATATTGCACTTTGTGCTGGACCCGCAGGTGTGCAGATTTTACAAAAAAGCCATTACCAACAATCGCTGATGTTGAAAGTATTAGCAGATGTAAACGCGGTGGCGCCATTAGGTATTGAGAGTGTGAGTGTGATGGCCGATGGCGGGCAGCTGGGCAATGGCATGCTAGGTTTTGGCGCACTGAGTATTGGCCAATTAAAATACAAAACGCAGCAAAAGTTGCTACAAAATATGTTGGCAAGTGATGTGCCAGTGCATCTAGATTTTAATCACGCGTTTGAAACTGCGCGCGATTTGCTAACTCAAGCATAGTCAATGTCGGCAAAACCGCGCATCATTATTGCGGCAATTTCTAGCCGTGCCTATGTGCATGCGGCGGTGGCGGCGGGCTTTAATGTGATTGCAATTGATGCATTTTGCGATGTCGATACGCAAGCGCAGGCACTGCAAACATTGCAGGTGCCCGCTATAAAAGGCAGTTTTGATGCTGGCGCATTTAATGCTACCCTAACACAGATTGATTGTACCAATGTGCTGGGGATGGCTATTGGCGCTGGATTTGAGGTAGCGCCAGAGTTGCTTGTTGCCATGCCCGCAGCCACTATTACTCCCATTTTTAATGCGCCAAAAGTTATCAGCGCAGTCAAAGATCCTGAAAGTTTTTTTGCTTTTTTAACACACATAGGCGCTCCATATCCAGCAACCCAATTATCGCGCCCAGCCAACACCATTGGTTGGCTGCAAAAGCAAATTGGCGGTAGCGGCGGGGCGCATATTAAGCCAGCTTTGCCGCTTGATTTGGCAGAAAATATGCCTGTATATTACCAACAAAAATGTGTTGGTGAGCCTTACGGTTGCTTGTTTTTGGCCGATGGTAACAATGCGCAATTGATAGGCATACATCAGCAATGGTGTTCACCTAGCATGGGGCAGCCGTTTCGATTTGGTGGCGCGGTTGGTCACGCCGAAATCACTGATGAAGTTGCAGAAAAAATAGAGGATTATGTGCAAGCAATCACACGCCATTTTGGTTTGCGCGGCATCAATAGTTTAGATTTTATGTTGCAGCACAATGAAATAGCGCTGCTAGAAATTAACCCACGATTATCTGCCAGCCTACAATTGTATTCGGCCAAAAAAGGCGATTTATTTGCAGCGCATGTGCAAGCGTGTTTAGGCGAATTAAAACAGTGGCCAACTGTTGAAAAAAAATCGCGCGCCATGCAAGTGGTGTATGCCAATAAAACTGCGCATGTGACTGCCGAAATGGATTGGCCAGATTGGGTGGCAGATATTCCGCAGCCCAATAGCGAAATTGCCGCAGGTGCGCCTATTTGCACGGTGTTGGCAGAAGCGCGCACTGCAAAATTGGCGCACAAAAAGCTAATGCAACGGGCTGCGCTATTGTGATATTCTCTAATTTTTGTTCTTACTACGCTAAAATATGACTGCCCTACAACGCAGCATCCATAAGGCTTGCAGGCCATTGCTTGAAAAGCTGATTTCTAATGCTAACGCATTGAATGTTGGTGTTTCGCAACAGATAACGGGCGCTACTATTATCGATGCGGGCATTCAGGTTGAGGGTAGCGCTGAGGCGGGCCGCCTTATTGCAGAAATTTGCATGGGTGGTTTGGGCGAAGTAGTTTTGAAGGAAAACCAAGTGCAAGTAAGCTCGCAAACGCCAGTATTGGCATGCCTCGCTAGCCAATATGCGGGCTGGAGCTTACAATACGAAAAGTTTTTTTCGCTTGGTTCTGGGCCAGCCAGATGTTTGGCACAGCGTGAAGATTTGTTTGAAGAACTCAACTATCAAGACAGGGCAGATTTTTCTGTACTCATTTTAGAAACCAGCAAAATCCCTCCAGCAGAAATCATCGAAAAAGTGGCGCGCGATACCAAAGTTAAGGCCGAAAATTTAACTTTTATTTTAACGCCTACTACCAGCTTGGCAGGTGCAACGCAAATAGCGGCGAGGGTGTTGGAGGTGGCTCTGCATAAAGCACATACGCTACATTTTCCCTTACAACAAATTATTAGCGGAGGTGGTACAGCGCCGTTGCCGCCTGTTTGTGATGATTTTTTAACCATGATGGGGCGCACTAATGATGCGATTTTGTTTGGTGGGTTTGTGGAGTTACAAGTGAAATGCAGTGATGAAGAAGCAGAAAATCTGGCAAATGCCTTACCCAGCAGTGCATCTAAAGATTATGGTAAAACCTTTGCCGAGGTGTTTAAAAGTTATAACATGGATTTTTATTTGATTGATCCGATGCTATTTTCGCCCGCAAAAGTACTGATCAACAACTTAGATACTGGCAATTTTTATGCGGCAGGTGAGTTGAATGAAGTGTTGTTGAATCAATCTTTTAATAATTAAATTTATAATAAAATCATAGTATTATTTAATTTTATTAATGCAAATTATTAAATATAAAATCCCAATCTTCACCGATGAGCAGCAAGGCGGTTGGCATGGCGCGCAATTAAAACAAGCATTCAGTACACGCGGCGTTGAGGCAATTTTTGTGTCGTTGCAAGATTGCGTGCTTGACTTATCACTTGCAAAACCACACATACAAATCCCACATTTTGATACGCTTCCAAAAGCGGTGTTCGTGCGCGGTATTGCCGGCGGCAGCTTGCAACAAATTACCACGCGGCTGAATATTTTACATATGTTAAAAGTGCTGGGAACCGCGGTTTATAGCGATGGTAAGGCGATAGAGCGCACCGTGGATAAAGCCATGACCAGCTTTTTGCTGCAGCAACATGGTATTGCAACGCCTACCACTTGGGTGTGCGAATCTCGTCAAAAAGCACATGAGATTATTGCTAGTTACAAGCAATTAGTCATTAAGCCATTGTTTGGATCGCAAGGCCAGGGTGTGCGCTTGGTATGCAATAAAAAATTGCCATTACCAATGGATGCGTTTGTGGACGGCGTTTTTTATATGCAACTATTGATAGAAGCCAAGCATGATTACCGTGTGTTTGTGGTGAATCATCAAGTAGTTGCAGCGATGAAAAGAACTGGTGAAACTTGGCTGCATAACGTGGCGCTAGGTGCAAAGTGTGAAAACATTTTAGATGAAGATTCAGAAGCTGATGTTTTGGCGATTGCAATTCTGGCATCTAAAGCGCTTGATATTGCCTATTGTGGGGTGGATGTGATTAAAGATAAAAATGGTAAAATTTTTGTGTTAGAAGTGAATAGCATTCCCGCCTGGCGTGGCTTGCAAAGCGTGACTGGAGCCAATATTGCGCAAGTTTTGGTGGATGATTTTTTGAGCAAAATCGAATAACTTAAAACCATGACTAACTTAAATTTAGCCAACGCCTTCAAAACCGCATGCATGGCGGAACTTGAAGCACTTAAACCTGGCAATGTGCATATTTTTGCCGATGGTCATGGCATGACGGTGCAAGATTTTATCGCCAGTGCAGATGCTGTTTCGGAAGTGATTACACAGCCCAATTTAAGCTTAGGCGAGCGCATTCTGCAAAGTGTGCAAGCCACCCAAAATGCTGTAAAAATGAACACCAATTTAGGTATGATTTTGCTATCTGCACCTTTAATTCAAGCCAAACTACGCACAAATGGCACTGGCCTGCAAGCCAATATTCATGCGGTTCTTGGCGGCATTAATTTAACTGCTGAACAGGCTATAAATGATGCAGAAGCCTGTTTTGCTGCGATTCGCTTGGCAAATCCCGCTGGTTTGGGCAGCGTTAATGCGCATGACGTACACGCACCTGCCGACTGTACTTTACAAGCTGCAATGCAACAAGCCGCTGATAAAGACAGTGTTGCGCGCCAATACAGCAACAATTTTGCCGATGTGTTTGATGGCTTAACCTATTATCAAAAAGCACTTGGCAAGTGGCAGCGCCCAGCATGGGCAGCTACAGCATTGTATTTGCACTTTTTAAGTCACTTTTTAGATAGCCACATCGTGCGCAAACAGGGCGAAACTATTGCCAAATTGGTGCAAAACGAAGCGATCGAACATGCGGCAGAGTTTAACAAAGCATTTAATCCAAAAAATTACCAATCTGCACTGATTACGTTTGATGCTGCACTTAAAAAGCGTGGTTTAAACCCTGGCACCAGTGCTGATTTAACGGTGGCCAGCTTATTTTTACATGCAATTATTTGACGCTAATTATTTATGGCTGCCATTAAAATTAAACTTTTTAAGATATAATCTTGGGCTAGATTTTATATAAGACTTATTATAATTTTTTAGTATTTTAAATAGCAACTTTAGGAGGAAATCATGGCAAATTTATTAGACCAACTTAAAAGCATGACCACAATCGTGGCCGATACAGGCGACGTAGAAGCGATTAAAAGCGTTAAACCAGTCGATGCAACGACTAACCCGTCATTGGTATTAAAAGCCAGCACCTTGCCACAATACGCACCGCTTATTGAAACAGCGATTGCTTATGCAAAAGCGCAAGGTGGTTCTAAAGAGCAGCAAATTGACAACGCTGCTGATAAATTAGCGGTGTTGATTGGCGCAGAAATCACTAAAGTAGTACCAGGCCGCATTTCAACTGAAGTGGATGCGCGTTTATCTTTCAATTTAGACGCAATGGTGGCTAAAGGCCGCAAGCTGATTACGCTTTATGCAGAATCTGGCATTAGTAAAGATCGCGTATTAATTAAATTAGCCTCAACTTGGGAAGGCATTAAAGCTGGCGAAATTTTAGAAAAAGAAGGCATTCAATGTAATTTAACACTGCTATTTGGCTTTGGCCAAGCACGTGCTTGTGCAGAGGCTGGCGTATTCTTAATCTCACCATTCGTGGGCCGTATTTTAGATTGGTTAAAAGCCAAAACGGGTGAAGCTTACACACAAGAAACTGACCCAGGTGTGGTTTCAGTACGCGCTATTTATGCCTATTACAAAGCCAATGGGTATAAAACAGTGGTTATGGGCGCTAGCTTCCGTAACGTGGGCGAATTAATTGCATTAGCTGGTTGCGATCGTTTAACTGTTTCACCAAACTTATTGCAAGATTTAGCTGCGACCGAAGGCACATTAGTACGCGTGTTGAATGATGGTGGCAAAACCGCTACGCCACCAGCCAAAATGACAGAAGCTGAATTCCGTTTCGAATTAAACCAAGATGCAATGGCGACTGAAAAGTTGGCAGAAGGCATTCGCGGTTTTGTAGCAGACCAAATTAAATTGGAAGTGGCATTAGCGGCAAAACTGTAATTTAGATAAGCTTGCGAAAATGTAAGCTATAAAACCAGCTTCAAATCTAGCAGAAGTCATGTTAAACCGTAACTCTAGGTTTTTTAAATAGTAATCTAGGTGTAATAATTACGGTTTAACATTGACAACATCAAGCTAGGCACTTAATATACTGGGCTCAGCTTTAAATGCGCTATAAGCCAATAACAGCCTTATAGCTGGCGCTGTTGGCGAATAATTTTAGTTGTTAGTCGGCAGTAAAATATTGTTACCATTCAATTGGTTGCAGTTTTAAATTAATTTAATACTTTAGTTTCATAAGTTTTAAATATTAATCTTAATAAAAATTTTTAATCGGAGAGTACACCATGGCACAAACCCAAATGGCATTAGATTCACTAGATTTTGACGCGACAGTAGCTTTGGCTGCAACAGTTGCACCGCACGTTGACATCTTAGAAATCGGCACACCATGCATCAAGCACAACGGTATCAAAATGCTTGAAACATTGCGCGCTAAATTCCCAAACAACAAAATCTTAGTTGACTTGAAAACAATGGATGCTGGCTTCTACGAAGCTGAGCCTTTCTACAAAGCGGGTGCAGATATCTGTACAGTGTTAGGTTGTGCTGATATCGGTACAATCAAAGGCATTATCGATGTTGCAAATAAATACGGCAAAAAAGCACAAGTTGACTTAATCAACGTTGCTGATAAAGAAGCTCGTACACGTGAAGTGGCTAAATTAGGTGCGCACATCATTGGCGTGCACACTGGTTTAGATCAACAAGCTGCTGGCCAAACACCATTTGCTGACTTAGCTATGGTTGCTGGTTTAAACTTAGGTTTAGAAATCTCAGTTGCTGGTGGCGTTAAAGCGGCAACAGCTGCTCAAGTACGTGACGCTGGCGCGACTATCATCGTAGCTGGTGCTGCTATCTACGGTGCTGCTGATCCTGCTGCTTCTGCTGCAGAAATCACTGCAATCGCTCACGCTTAATTTAACAAACCAGTAATTTCTGTATAAGTAATTATTGAGTTAAGTTAATGTAAGCAAATAAAAATCCCGACCCAGCGATGCGTCGGGATTTTTTATTATTAAATTGATAAGGAAAAATTAACATGGATTCTCAACAACTCATTTTAAGTCGTTTAACGACTATTTTGTCTGAAACAGACAAAAGCAATGCTGCGAAATTGATGCAATTGGTTGATGGCGCAGGCCGCATATTCATTGGTGGTGCAGGCCGTTCGTTGCTGGTTTCGCGCTTTTTTGCCATGCGTTTAGTGCACTCTGGCTATCAAGTTAGCATGATTGGCGAAGTGGTTACCCCAGCCATTAAAGCAGGCGATTTATTGCTGCTAGTTTCAGGCTCAGGTGGCACCGAGACATTATTACCATTTGTTAAAAAAGCTAAATCTGTAGGCGCAAAATTGGCTGTGGTTTCAATGAAAGCTAAATCAGCCATGGCTGACGTGGCCGATTTAACCATTCAAATTGGTAACGATGCTAGCTTCCCACTCACAAGCGGCATGCCAATGGGCAGTCAGTTTGAATTATCTACACTGATTTATTTAGAGGCGATTATTGCAGACAATATTGCGGCAAAAGGTTTGACCGAAGAAGGCATGCGCGCGATTCATGCGAACCTAGAGTAATTTTTAAGCATTTGATTTGAAGTAAAAAACCTCAGCAAATGCTGGGGTTTTTTGCTGTTGTGGAATTATTTTATATAGATTCTGATAATTGATGTACAGCAATTTCCCCACTATGCAATGCGCTGGCAACCAACGCGCCAGCCACACCAAGTTGTTCTAGTTGCAGTAAATCTTCTATATTCCTCACGCCGCCCGCTGCAAATAAATTAGCTGGTTTTTTTCGCGCTAGGTTTAGCTGTTGCAACGCTTGCAAGCGCACTACATCCGGCCCTGCATGGCTGCCCACATTATTGAGCGTCATACAAACGGCATCATCTGGCCAATACAAGCCACTTGTATGTAACTCTGCAGCACCAAGCTCTACGTTATCTAATTTATCCAGCGATAGTACATGCCGGCTCTCGTAGGCGTAGCTTACAGCTCGATAATCTTGCAAAGTATGAATGTGCTCACTGCCAAACACCGCGCGGATATTGGCTTGTGGCGCATATAAAATACGTGCATTGACGTTACGCACGCCGTTATCTACCCACCAAGTGACTTGCGGATACAGGCCGCTGAGTAACTCTATCTGTTCAAAATGGTTGCCAGTGTTGGTAATGGCGTCAATATCCGCGATGTATATGGTGCGAAATGGGTATAATTTTAATAAGCCTTCTACCATACTAAAAACATCGCTAGGGGCACTTAAAACAGAGCTAATAGGTAAATAGTTTGCGCGCAGGCCGTGTTTGGCATGCACCACATTATTTTGCTTTAAATCGATAACAGGAATAACTTGCAACATAAGCCAATCAAAAAAATATTTGTGTGCGAGTTTATCACTGGTGGCGGCTTGTGTGGTGAGCCACTGCCAGATAGCTTAGCGAAAGAAGGCGCATTGATGCGCGACGCGCTTTTGACTGACTTGAGCGAGTTACCCTATGAGATTGTTACGACTACCGATTATCGTGTACTGGCGCGTTCGGCCAAGCCAATTTTATGTAGTGAATGCATTACCATTAACAAAAATGATAATGTTTGGCAAATTTGGCAAACGCAAATGCAGGCGGCAGATGCGGTTTGGATTATTGCACCAGAAACGGGCGGCATACTTAAAAAACTCACACAAATGGCAGGCCTGAAAGCCGCATTGGCATTGGGTTGTGGGCTTGCTTCAATTGAGATTACCAGTAAAAAAATGGCCACTTATTTGGCGTTGGATGCTGATGGTATTGCCAGTATTCCAACTTATACCTTTGAAAACTGGATAAAAAGCCATTGGATATGGCTGGCAAAGCCCAATGATGGTGCGGGTTGCAGCGATACAGCTTGTTTTAATAATCCTGATGATTTAGAAAACTGGATTGAGGATAACCACAAGCAAATGACGCATGTGATTCAGGCTTTTCAGCCGGGCGATGCGGCGAGTATTTCTTGCGTGATGCAACATGGAAAAGCGCACTTATTAAGTTGCAATACGCAATATATAAACATTAATAATCAAATGCTTAGCTACTCTGGCGGGGTGATTAATGGCATGCGCGATTATTGGCCTCAATTTGAGTTTATTGCCAATAGAATTGCGCAAACGCTGCCAGATTTAGCCGGTTATGTGGGCATTGATGTGATTGTGGATGATGACGAAATTATTGTGGTGGAAATTAACCCACGCCTAACCACCAGCTATATTGGTTTACGCGAATCGATTGGCGCCAATCCTGCTGAGTTGATTATTAACACGCTGACCCAGCCTGACTTTGTGTGGCCAAGCTTGCAAAGAAACCTTGTAATTATCAATGTCTAATTTGCCTTCTTATATGGTTGGCTGGGATATTGGCGGCGCGCATTTAAAAGCGGTGCTGTTGAATACAAAAGGTGAGGTTGTAGATTGCCTACAACTGCCTTGCCCATTGTGGAAAGGTTTGGATTATTTGCAGCGAGCAATGTCAGATGCGTTATTACAACTAAATTTGAGTGGCACGCGGCAACCGCAAGGGTTGTCCCCGCAGAATATATCAGTTAAAGCTGATTATTCATGCGTGAAAGCCTTATCTATAGCGCCTTGCGATGTTAATAGAATCAGCGCATGCCATGCAATAACCATGACGGGCGAGTTGGTGGATTTATTTGAAAACCGTCACCAAGGCGTGTGCGAAATCGCCAAACTAGCCACTAATATACTTGGTGAAGAGACGCTGTTTTACGCAGCCAATACTGGTTTTGTGCCGCTAAAGTGTGTTTCTGAGCTGTCGGCAAACATTGCCTCAACCAATTGGCACGCTAGCGTCAGCGCGCTTGCTATGCACGTTACTAATGCATTGTTTGTGGATATTGGCAGTACGACCACCGATATTATCGGTATTGAGGGCGGAAAAGTGGCCAGTGAAAGGTTGTCTGATGCTCATCGCTTAGTAGCTGATAGCCTTGTTTATACAGGCGTGGTGCGCACACCGGTGATGGCGCTAGCGCAAAAATTAGTGTTTGAGGGAGTAGAAACAAACGTCGCAGCTGAATATTTTGCGACGATGGCCGATGTTTACAGGCTGACTTGTGAATTAACAGCAGATGATGCCGACACTGCCGATGGCAAAGGCAAAACGCAGCTAGAATCTGCCCGCAGATTAGCCAGAATGATTGGGCATGATATTCATAAAAGTGATACGGATGAATCGTTAGAAAAATGGATTAAGTTAGCTTTTGCTTGTCGAAGATTGCAAATGCAACAAATTAAAGCCGCCATGCAAAAACAGCTTAAACCGAATATGCCAATTATCGGCGCGGGCGCGGGCAGTTTTTTGGTAAAAGCGATTGCAGATGATTTAGGTTGCCGATTTATGCATGCCTATGAATGTGCTTGGGAGCCAATATCCATGCGGCCTTCACCTACGAATAACCAGCTTCAGCTGGTATATTCTGCGGGGATGACCCTTGCGGTTACAGGCCATATCGATTTAAGCATGCAACATAATATTGAAGTGTGCTTTTCAGCTTATGCAGTGGCTTTTTTAGCGCAAAAAAACCAACTATGTTAATTCACCAATTACCCTATCATCACGATAGTAGCCTGTTATTTGAGCGCATTGCACGCCAACCGTGGGCCATATTCTTAGATAGTGGCCAGATGCTAGATGCCGCCACTGGCAAGCCTGGCAGTCAATATGGACGCTACGATATATTGGTGGCTGAGCCGTTTATAACATTGGTCACACAAGGTGAGCAAACGACAATCAGCCAACATGGAAAACTAGAAACATCAACAGAAGACCCGTTTTTGCTGCTCAAAAATTTGCTCGCGCAATACCCAATTCCAACCTCAGATGTACCTTTTACTGGCGGTGCTTTACCTTTCACTTGCGGCGCCTTAGGTTATTTTGGCTACGATTTGGGGCGCAGGCTAGAAAAACTACCCAGCATTGCCGCGAATGACACGCAAATACCAGAAATGATGATTGGCCTATACGATTGGGCGTTAGTGGTGGATCATCGCGAGCAGCGTAGTTTTTTAGTGTCGTATGGTTTGCAAGCGCAAACTCGAGACAATTGGGCAAGGCTGCAAGCCTTATTTAATGCGCCTGCTAGAGCATCTGTTTTAATAGAACAAGCAGACCCATTTAAAGTGACTTCCGAAATTGCATACAATCTACCGCAAGCACAATATACGTGCGCATTTGCCAAAATTAAAGCTTACATTACCGCTGGCGATTGTTATCAAGTAAATTTAGCGCAGCGTTTTAGCGCGCAGGTGCAGGGCGATGCGTGGCAAATGTATAAAGAATTACGCACACACAGCCCAGCGCCCTTTATGGCTTATATGCAATTGCCACTTAACCAACACGAAAATTTTCAAGTACTGTCAAATTCTCCCGAGCGATTTATCCAAGTCAGTGGCAAACACGTAGAATCACGCCCCATCAAAGGTACGCGACCACGCTCTAAAGATGCTGCAGAAGATTTAGCTTACGCAAAAGAGCTATTGACCAGCAGTAAAGATAAAGCTGAAAATGTCATGATTGTGGATTTACTACGCAACGATTTAAGCAAAAGTTGTGAAATGGGTAGCGTGAAAGTGACCCAACTGTTTCAGCTACAAAGTTTTGCCAATGTGCACCATTTGGTGAGCATGGTGGTGGGTAAGCTTAAAGGCAATAAAACGGCTGTAGATGTGTTGCGAAACAGCTTTCCCGGCGGCTCCATTACAGGTGCGCCAAAATTACGCGCCATGCAAATAATTGAAGAGCTGGAGCCGCACAGACGCGGTGTTTATTGTGGCGCGATAGGCTATATTGGTTTTGACGGCAATATGGATACCAACATTGCCATTCGCACGGCAGTTATGAGCAAAAACACGCTGAATTTTTACGCCGGCGGTGGTATAGTAGCGGATTCGGACGTTGCTAAAGAATACGCCGAAACATTAGATAAAGCATCTAGCTTGATTACAATAATTAAGTTGTTTACGAGGCTCTGATTAAGCTTCTTAACTATAGTTTAAAAATAAAAATAAAAATGCAAAGCCATTTTTAAGGGTAATGTTTCACAGTGTAAAAGTATTAAATATAATATTTAAGCTTAAAAACATTAACCGAAATTTCGATTTTAATCGAAAGGACTAATCAGGACCACAGTTGAAAAATGAAATTCAAAGGTGATTCCATGTGGGTAGTAAAAATTGGCGGTAGCTTATTAGGCTCGCCAGAGCTAGAGCGTTGGCTAGAAATATTTGTAAAATACAGCGATGGCAAAATTGTCATCGTTCCAGGTGGTGGTGTTTTTGCAGATGCAGTACGCCAAGCACAAAAAATATCCAAAATTAGCGATGTAACAGCTCACAAGCTAGCAGTGCTGGCGATGGATCAGTTCGGACATTTATTGCATAGCATAAATCCAAAATTAGCCACTGCATCGACTGAGCTAGAAATTGATGAGCGCACTTGGCAACACCGAGCTATCGTCTGGTTACCAAGCCACATGGTACTAAGTGACGAAACTATTCCAAAAAATTGGGATGTTACCTCTGACAGTATCGCCGCGTGGCTTGCTGAGAAATTAGATGCCACGCATTTAATTTTGCTTAAATCAGATAAGCCAGACGAATCCAAACTTAGCTTAAAAGCGATTACAAATAATGGCTTGGTTGATTTTGAGTTTCAAAACTTTGTGCGCAATAAAATGTTTTCAACTTGGTTAGTTAATAAATCCGATTTTGAACATTTTGAAGGTGGCGCTTGTGGCCTTAAACTGGCAAAAATTGCCTCTGCTGTACATTAAACGGTTACCTAGTCATGTCAAAAACTTACACCGAGCAACAAATTAATGAGCGTTTAGCGAATGAGCTGCCGCATTGGTTTTTTGAGGATGGCTGGATACGTCGCAAATACAAAACCAGTGGCTGGAAAGCGACGCTGATGGTGGTTAATACCGTAGGTCACCTAGCCGAGGCTGCTTGGCATCACCCAGATCTAACCGTTTCTTACGCATTTGTAATCGTGAAGCTAATGACGCACGATGCCAAAGGCATCACCGATAAAGATTTTGAGCTGGCGACTAAGATAGAGCAAGTGATAGGTTGGCAACCAGCGAATGAGACGATACCTGATGGCTCAAAAAGTGCACTAGAAGGTACGCCGAATGAAGATGCGCGCTTTAAGTATATTAAGTATGACTAATTTGTATTAATTAAGCGCTGCTACAAATAACCAATTCCCTGCAAGCCAATGGCCCAGGCCACCCCCTCTCAAA
>JANMBK010000157.1:0-6965 GCA_031360365.1 Methylophilaceae bacterium | reverse complement strand
TGGCAATTGCTGCGTTTTAAATTCGCCCATGGCATCGGCAAACATGGCAATTTGCATGCCCGCTCCTGGCTTAAAATAGTTGCTGGCTACCATACCCAGCGTGATGGCGATGGCCATGGTGAAAGCGAAAAATAACAAAGTGCTTACCCACACGCGATGCATCTGCTGGTGCTGGCGCAAATTAGCAATGCCAACGGCAATGCTGCAAAAAACCAGCGGAATTAAAATCATTTTAAGCAAATCAATAAACAGCGTGCCAATGAGGCCAGCCGCATATAAGCCACCTTTGACTAAACCGTTATCAGCGCCTAAAGTATGAAAATATAGCCCCACTACCACGCCAACGATGGCAGCAACTAAAATTTGAATATTAAGGCTGGGCAGTTTCATATCTTCTAAGTGTTAGCAGGTTTAGGCACTGGTTTAGGCTTGGTTGTTTTTATTTTTTCTGTTTTCACTTTTGCCACCTTTATTTTTGATGCGCCAGCATCCCCATGGATATTGGCTTCTGGCTCGGTCGATTTAGCCTCGGTAGCTTTAGATAGTGTTTTAGGTACAGATTTAGACGCCATCTTAGAGGTATCTGCACGCTCAAACACCGCCGCAAAAAAACCATCTGTGCCGTGCAAATGCGGCAATAGTTTCAAGTATTTGCCTGTATCAATTTTAATTTGTTGCTGCACCAGTACTTCATTGGCTGGCACTAAAGTAAACTCAGCATTGGCGGCTAAAAACGCTTCGGCAATCGCTTCGTTTTCATCATTTAACAAACTACAAGTCGCGTAAATTAGGCGACCTCCAGATTTTACCAACTTGGCAGCGCGCGCCAAAATATTGCTTTGCTTAATATTTAGCTCGTCAATATCGCTGGCCTCAAAACGCCATTTTAAATCAGGGTTACGCCGCAACGTGCCCATACCGCTACATGGCGCATCGACCAATACGCGATCAAACTTGCCATTAAGGCGTTTTAATTTTGGGTCAGTCTCGCTGCTAATCACTTGCGCATGCAAGTTAGATAAACCAGAGCGTTTAAGGCGTTGGCCTAAATTAAGCAAACGTTTTTCTGAAATATCAAAAGCATACAAGCGTCCCGTATTTTTCATCAAGGCGCCGATGGCTAGGGTTTTGCCGCCAGCACCCGCGCAAAAATCGGCAATCATTTGGCCGCGTTTTGGTGCGACTAGGTAAGCCAATAATTGGCTACCTTCATCCTGCACCTCAATTTTACCTTCAGTAAACAGCACATGTTTACTGATGTTCAATCGTGCAGCCATGCGAATGCCAATGGGCGAATGTGGCGTAACAGCAATAATGTCTTCGTTAGAAGTGTTTTCTGCTAGCATTTTTTTCAGCACATCCTCGCGAGTACCTTTAATGGTATTCACGCGCAAATCGAGGCTAGCTGGTTCAAACATACTGCGGCAAATGGTCAGCGCTTCTACCTCGCCATATTGCGCAACCAACTTAGCCCACAGCCAATCACGCACATCAGCCTGCACCGCTAAAGGCAAATTTTCGGTTGATTTGGCTTTAATGGCTTGCGCCCATTCGGTTTGCTGCTCGTTTATTATAGGTTCTAACTCACGTATGCTTTTGCCTTGCACGCGCAACAACCAAGCCAATATCAGCTTACGCGCATCGTCAGGATCGCCAGCTTCATTAGCAGTCACCGCGCTTAAATAGCGTAAACGGCGCAATACTCCATAGACGCTCTCCGCCACAAATGCGCGTTCTTTGGTGCCAAGGTCGCGATTATTGCGAAAAAATTCGCTTAGTTTGGCATCGGCAGGGCTATTAAACTCCAGCAAATTGGTGAGCATCATGGCGGCTTGGCGGAGTAAATTTGCGTTCATTGTTTTCTTTAATGTAAGTATGGTTAAGGTAAAATATTATTCGTTTGCAACAGTGCGATTAGTAGTAATGCGCGTTGCCAGCATTTCCACTACACTGCCATCGCTTTCTATTTTACGGATTTTTACTGGTACGTACTGATAATCTATCGCCAACCACAGCTCAGTTTTTTCTTCTTCGTTACTGCCGCTGTGCAAAATGTGGATGGTTTTTAGTTCGCCCAAGCTTGAATTTATCTGTTCTTCGCCTTCAAAACTGTAATCATAAATGCGTAATTTCTTGCCATTAACAATGGGCATCTGCATGTGTTGCAGAGGTGGGACATGCATGAATTGGTACATAAAACTGAGTAAATCCTGCGTGCCTTCAGGCAAATCTTCTGTTTTTGTGGCTTTTGCAGTTTGTAAAATTACTTTTTTGGCTTGCCAATCAAAGCTAGCTGCGCGCGTTTTGTCGGCTTTTTTGCCAAACTGGTACAAATAATGACTAGGTCGAAGGCCCGTTTTAGTCAGCTCGCCATCACTAGTTTGTAACAGGGCTGGAAACAACAGTGCCATTATGCCAGCACCTTCGGTGAGCCAGCTGATTCGGTATTGCATGTTTTCGATGACATCATAAGTAATCGTCGCTTTGCCTTCCGCGCTGCCGTCAATGGCGGTGCGTACATCAAACTCAGTTTCTAAATATTGGTAAGCATTTTCGTTAATTATTAAGCCTAAATCTTCTTGTTCTGCTGGCTCCTGTACTGGGATTGGGTCAACGTTATCGATAGGTGGCACTAAAGCCGACGCTTCGTCTGGCAAGATGATTGGGCTTGCTTCTAACGCTACCATTTCTTCAGCTTTATTCTCAGTCACAGGCGCTATAGCTTCTGGCGGTAGCTCTGCCAGTATCTCTGGTAAAGGTTCTGCTATTGGCTCAGCCTGAGTCGTTGGCTCAGACTCAGTCGCCGTCGTAAGCACAGCTTTGGGAGTTAAAATGCGCGCCTCTATTAAATGCACATCTGGCTTAAAACTAGGCAGGGGAAAATGAATATTGCCAAAAAAAATACTATGCAATACCGCAGAAATGACTATTGCAAGACCTAGTCGCTTTAAGGCTGGCTCTTGTAATATCTCAAGCAATTTATTCCACATGAATTTTGGTCAACACTTGCTCAAAACTATTGCCATCTTCGTCTGTAAGCGCGTAGCGCACAGGCAAGTAAAACTGGTCTTGTGCCAGCCATAGCTGTTTTTTCTCATCGCCCGCGTTGGCTTGGTTGGCAATATGCAGGGTTTTAAAGGTTTTATTGGCGGTATCCACTTTTTCACTACGTGCCAGCACTTTATATTGATATAGCTTAAGTTTTTTACCAGTAGTTAATATCACTTTCACTTCATCAGACTTGCTGCCATTTTTTTGGGGTAAGCTATACATAAATTGATAGGCATAGCTGGCTAAATCTTGCGTGCCTTGCTCCAGCTTTTCGGTATTGGTTTCGCCTTTTACTAACATATTGAGCTTACTTTTTGCCCAATTAAAATCAGCAATTAGCGTTTTTTTTGCACTCTTGCCTTGGCGTAACTCAAAACGACTAGGTTTTAGCCCTGACTTGGCAACCAAGCCAGTGCTAGTGAGTACACGCTCACCCATTAAGGCATAAACACCCACGCCCTTAGTCACCGATTTAATATTGTATTGCTTGCCATTTTGGCTAAAACTCTCTATTACCTTGGCAAATAGCTTACCGTCGCGCGTTAAGTCGTACTCCAGCTGAATAAGTTTAGGCTTGGCTGCTTCGGGCTTGATTTTTTCGGGAGTAGCATACGCTAGATTTGCGCACAACATTAAATTCGAGCAAAACAATAATATAAAAAATTGTGTTAGTTTCAACATAGCTCGCCTTCTAAGAATCTAAGAATCTATTTAACGTATGAGTTAAAAAGCAGTCTTAAATCACGACAATTTAATCAAGCTGGTTAAATAACTACTGTAGGCGCTTCGCCATCAGCCTGCGCACGAATCAACCCAATTTCATACACACGTTCACCCGCAGCTTCTAGCAATTGTTTGGCCTGCGCCACATGCGCTTTATCCAGCACCACCGCCATACCAATACCGCAATTAAACGTTTTATACATTTCAATATGGGTGATATTACCTTGCGCTTGCAGCCACTGAAATAATGGCGGCAGCTGCCAACTTTTACCATTAATTTCAGCCGTTAAACCCGCTGGCAACACGCGTGGAATATTCTCGGTAATGCCACCACCGGTGATGTGCGCCATGCCTTTTACTGGCAAAGTTTCGATTAGCTTAAGCAATGATTTCACATAAATTTTCGTCGGCGCCATCACCACGTCTTTGAATTTTTTACCATGAAAATCTGACTCAAAATCAATGCCTGATTTTTCAATCAGCTTACGAATAAGCGAATAACCATTGCTATGTGCGCCGCTAGAAGCTAACCCCAGCACGACGTCTCCAGCACTAATCGTCGTGCCATTGATGATGTTGGCTTTATCCACACAGCCCACCGCAAAGCCTGCTAAATCGTACTCACCCGCTGGGTACATGCCTGGCATTTCTGCCGTTTCGCCACCCACCAGTGCGCAGCCAGATTGTTCGCAGCCTTCAGCTATGCCTTTAATTACTAGCGCGGCCGTCCCCACTTCTAGCTTGCCGCAAGCAAAATAATCCAAGAAAAATAGTGGCTCTGCACCCTGTACCAAAATATCGTTCACGCTCATGGCGACCAAATCAATGCCTACGGTATCGTGCTTATTCAGCTCAAACGCTAGCTTTAGTTTTGTACCAACGCCATCCGTGCCAGACACCAAAATTGGCTCTTTAAATCTTTTCGGCACCGCAAACAATGAGCCAAAACCACCGATGCCACCCAGCACCTCAGGTCGCATGGTGCGTTTAGCAAAAGGCTTAATCTGCTCTACGAGCGCGTCGCCCGCTTCAATATCTACCCCAGCATCGCGGTAACTAATGGAGTTTGTGGCGTTTGCGTTATTAGTGGTGTTGGCAGTCAAAACGGGCTCGCTTATCAATCTAAAGTTTAAATGTTGGACTATGACTTAATATTGCTTAATTTAAGTATAATTTACTAAGTCGATATTTTAACGCACTATCTTCAATCAACCTATGGCCAATCAACCAAAAAACAATACACCTGCCAAATTTATAGCTAGTAACCGCTGGCTAATTTTAAGCGTCGGTTTTGTATTTTTACTTTATCTACTTCTGCCCGTGCTCTCGCCCTTTTTAATTGCTGCGGTCCTCGCCTATATTTGCGATCCGTTAGTGGATAAAATCAGCCAGTGGGGTTATAAAAAATATCAATTTGGTCGAACCACTGCTACCGTATTGGTCATGCTGGCTATTATGGGTGCCATTACCTTGCTATTATTAATCGTCATCCCATTAATACAATACCAATCACAGCTCATTGTTGAACGCTTACCCACCATGGTTGACAATTTACGCGCAACAATTGAGCCTTGGCTAAAAGCTACATTTGGCATTAGTTTTGCCATTGATAGTGCGTACATTCAAGAGGTGATCAGCAAAAATTGGAAAACTGTGGGCAATTTATTGGGTGATGTGCTGCAAACTGCAGGTAATAACAGCATGGCACTGATCGGGATTGTGGCGAACATTCTATTATTGCCTGTGGTGCTGTTTTATTTACTGCGGGATTGGGATGAGTTTATTGCAGGCATTAGCAATTTAATTCCACGGGATTTAATTGACAAAACCACTGACTTGGCAAAAGAAGCCGATCAAATGCTGGCTGAATTTTTGCGCGGGCAACTGACAGTGATGCTAATAATGAGCGTTTTTTATTCTACAGGCTTGTGGCTTGCAGGGCTGGATAATGCGCTACCAATCGGCATTATTGCAGGGCTATTAAATTTTGTACCCTACTTAGGGCCCGCCCTAGGCATGGGTTTGGCGCTATTAGTAGGCGCCCTGCAATTTAACAGTTTTAGCGAAATTATTCCAGTATTGGCGGTGTTTGGCATAGGCCAGCTCATCGAGAGCAACGTGATTACGCCTAAACTAGTGGGCGAGCGCATCGGATTGCATCCTGTTATCGTGATTTTTGCGTTATTGGCTGGCGGCCAATTATTTGGCTTTTCTGGCGTACTACTGGCGCTGCCAGTGAGTGCAACGATTGCAGTGGTGTTGAAGCATGCCAAAGACAACTATTTAGATAGTGATACTTATCTAAAATAAATGGCTAAAGTAGCCGTCTAATATAAGCTAGTATGAAGCAATTACTACTCGACATTAAACCTGCGGCTGCACCATCGTTAGATAATTTTATTGTTGGTCGCAACGCAGAGGCTTTGGCCAGCTTAAAACAAGCCATTTCAGGCGGCCAACCAAGATTTATTTACTTTTGGGGCGAAAAAGGCTCTGGTAAAAGTCATTTATTATCGGCCTGCGAGGCAATATCTATGCGGGTTGCAGACGATGTGCATATGCTTGATAACGACGCGCAAATTGCATTATTTAATACTTATAATCAGCAAAAAGAGGCGGGCGAATTACTTATATGCGCAGGTTTGCATGCACCAAATCAAATGCATTTGCGCGATGATTTGGCCACAAGATTGGCTTGGGGCTTGGTGTATCAACTACAGCCACTCAATGACGATGAAAAAGCCAATGCGCTTAAAAACCATGCCTTAGAACGAGGTATGAAGCTGCCCGATGAAGTGACAGATTATTGTTTACGCTATTTGCGCCGTGATTTGCCTTCGCTGATGGCGGTGTTAGATGCTTTAGATGAATGGTCGCTGATTGAGAAAAAACCCGTTACGGTACCAATGTTGAAAAAGTTACTACAATTAGATTTGAATATTTAACAGCTTAAAACCTATTTATTGACAACCCTTATTACTGATAGATAAATACTATCCTAAAGGCAAAGTATGCTCAGAATCACTGAGATTAAATTACCACTCATAAGCTCTGCCGAAACTGGGCATACCGAGGCAGAAATTCGCGCTGCGTTGGTTAAAAAGTTAGCCATTAACGCAGCAGATATTATTAGTTTTTCTATTTTTAAACGCGGCGTGGATGCGCGAAAATCGCATGCCATTTTATTTGTG
>JANMBK010000136.1:0-1689 GCA_031360365.1 Methylophilaceae bacterium | reverse complement strand
TTCGCGCATAATATCGCTTAACAAAACAGGCTCTAAAGACAATGGTTGTTTGCCCGATTCGATTTGCGCTAAATCTAAAATTTCGTTAATTAAATCCAATAAATACCAGCCGCCTTGCAAAATTTGCTCCAGACTGCGCTGCTGTGAAGGCGTCGGGGCGGGGTTGCCCGATTCAATTAGCTGCGCAAAGCCCAATATGGCATTTAATGGGGTGCGTAATTCGTGGCTCATGCTGGATAAAAATTCAGATTTTGCGGCATTGGCTTTTTCTGCTACCGATTTAGCTTTTTTAAGCTCTGCTGTATAACTTAAAAGCGCGTCCTCTGCTTGTTTGCGATAGGTCACATCAAAAAAACAATTCATCGCGCCAGTGATTTGGCCTTGTGCATTTTTAATTGGCACGATGTTTATCAATACAATCACTTGTGACCCGTCAGCGCGCTCAAAAATGACTTCTTGATTGTGTACACTGGGTAAAGTGCCGTTTAACACTTTCATCATGTAAGTCTGCGTGAATGGGATTAAAGTGCCATCAAGCAAATAAAATTTAAAGTCCTTGCGAAAATCTTCATCGGTTTGATCTGGCTTTGGCTCGCTTTGCCAAATTTCCGCAGCATATCGGTTATATAACTTAACTCTGCCTTGCAAGTCACAAAAATACATCGCCACTGGCCCACACTCAAATAATGTGCGAAAACGCGCTTCATTTTCGATGATTTTTTGTTGATTTAACACGCGCTCAGTCACATCTTGATAGTAACAAACGACACCCTTTTCACCATCTGGCAATGGCATTCGGTTAATTTGCCAAGACCAATATTTAATTTCTCCAGTGTCTGGACGTCGATCCATGTATTCTGCTTCAAAATAAGGCACACCTGTTTTAAGCGTTTTATTAAACTGTTTTAAAACCGCATTTGCTTGGGATTTATCTAAGAAATTAAACAGCAAATCTTTTAAGTTAAGCCCTTCTAAATCAATTTTTTCTTCATAACCCATTAGCGTCAACGAATTGTGATGCCTAATTTTAAAATCTTGGCCGATTAAATAAATGCCAATCGGCGCAGCATCTAATAGAGTTTCAAATTGATTGGTGCGTAACAATAAATTATTTTCAAATTGTTTATGCTCAGTCATATCGCGCGCCGACGCATAAAACTGTTTGCTCACATTGTCAGCGGTAATGCTCCATAGTAAATAACGCGTTGAGCCATCTTTACAAATATATCTATTTTCAAAATCAGGCAAAGTACCACCTTGCATCAGCTTAAGCAGTTCACGCTTGGTATTTTCACGGTCATCCACATGTATAAATTCCAAGTAAGGCGTAGCTAACAATTCTTGATGCGTGTAGCCGAACACTTCTTCCCAACTACCATTCATTTCTACAAAAAACCCATCAAAGCTGGTAATACAAAGCAGTTCTTGAGATAGGTTAAAAAAGCGACGGCTATCTGCAGCCGCTTGTATTCTTTTGGTAATATTTTCTACCACCGCAATAAAATAATTGATTTCACCATTTGCATGTCGCACACAGCTGACCGACAACTCTGCCCAAACGGAGGATTGATCTTTGCGCACATAGCGTTTTTCAATGTGGTAATGATCAATATCTCCAGCTAGCATGCGTTCAAATAACACAACATCTTTATCTAAGTCTTCAGGGTGAGTAATATCTTGAAATTTATG
>JANMBK010000108.1:0-8092 GCA_031360365.1 Methylophilaceae bacterium | reverse complement strand
AACAACACTGTTGGATCTTATGTGAATCCCGAATATTGGATCTCGTTGATTTGCGAGACTTTCGTTTTTTTGATATATACTCGCAACGATTACGAGGTACATATTGTCAAGTTCAAAGGCGCTTTTAACCCTGATACCACGACTTTTCGTGAATTTCCAAAATATATTAAAAACAACCTAGATAAAACCAAACACAAAAAAGTCGCCATGTTTTGCACTGGCGGCATCCGCTGTGAAAAAGCCAGCAGTTATATGCTAGAACAAGGTTTTGATGAGGTTTATCACTTACAAGGTGGCATTTTAAAATATCTAGAGACCGTGCCAGAAGAACAAAGCCTATGGCAAGGCGAATGTTTTGTGTTTGACCAACGTGTCGCAGTCAAACATGGCTTAGAAGTCGGTGAGTTTGACCAATGCTATGCCTGCCGCATGCCGCTTTCGCCAGCCGAGCTTAAATCGCCACAATACACCGCGGGCATTAGTTGCCCACATTGTTACGATTCGCTCACCGAGGAAAAGAAAAAAAGCCTGACAGAACGCCAAAAACAAGTGATTTTGGCTAAAAAAAGAGGCATCACACATATTGGCGAAAAGCAGGCAAAGTAATCTGTGCCGACAACCTTCTAGCGCCAAAACTAATTAGCGCAAACAAGGTCGCAACACAATGCGTTTAAAAAAACATCTGTTCATTATTTTTGTTTGCAGCTTAATTATCAGCTGTAGCTTAGTTAAAACCACTTACAACAATGCGCCAGCACTCACAATTTGGTGGCTGGATGATTACTTTAATTTTACTCAGGCGCAAAATGCAATACTAAAACCAGCCTTACAAAACCTGCACAAGTGGCATCGGCAAAACCAGCTTCCAAAATACATCACGCAATTGCAAGATATGCAGACTAGCTTAGCAAATAATCAAATAAGCGTTGATGAAACCTGCGAAAAATTAGCGACTATCCGATCAAGCATTCACACACTCCAAATTGAATCAATCCCCATTATTATTGAAATGGCACCACTATTCAGCGGCAAACAACTCAATCGTTTTCAAAAAAAGTTAGAGGAGCGCGCCGAAAAGTGGAAAAGCGATTGGTGGCAAGACACTAAAGATGAGCAACTAGCAGCTAGATTAGAAAAAACAGAAGATTTTGCAGAAAAGATGTATGGTGATTTAAATGATGCGCAACTAAACCAATTAAAACAAAGGTTTGAACAAGCCGCTATTAACCCAGCCATCAGCTATAAAGAGATTGAGCGCCGCAACGATGATGCCTTTAACATTTTAAACGCTCTGCAAAATCAATCATTAAGCCTAGAAGAAAAATCGCAACTCGTAAAAGCAGGATTTGATCGCATACAAAAAAGTCCGAATCAAGATTACCAAACTTACGCCGATAAAATGACCAACTACACTTGCGAAACCATGGCCAGCTTGCATGCCAGCACTACGCCAGAGCAAAAATTACACGCCAAAAATTGGTTAAATGATTACATTGTGCAATTAACTGCACTGCAAATGAAATAGATTTCTTAAGTTATTCTGCAATCAATAAAATCAAATCATCAAATTTTCTAAAGCGATTAAAAAACTTAAAACAATATTTTTATTTAAATGGTTATGCGAGCTAACGCACAGAACATTTTCTTTAAATTTTTAATAATCATCTCTCATCAATAATAAATTTAGAAAGCTATTTTTAAATTTAATAGGAGCGCATGATGCAACAGCGAGTTAACGATATATTTAATCAAATAGTAAATAAAGGTCTAATCATCAGTAAATTTAGAGGGCCTGATCAGGCAATGCATATGATGATTCAGGCTGGATTGCCAAGATCTGTGGTTAATAGAGTTTTATCAACATCGCAAAATATGAGAAGCTCTGACTGGCACTGATTGCGTGGTTTAAAGGCGGTTTGCGAGAGTGAATAATTAGTCAAGTGACTCATTCAAAAGCCCAGTTAAATGACTGGGCTTTTTTGTTTTTGTTACAAATGTTTATTTTAATGCAAAAACATATGCTGCACAGAGCGCATGGATATTGGCTCCTAGAGCATATTAAAACATCAATTTATTGCTTCAATTACACTAATTTCGTCTGGCGTTAATTGATAAAGTTGGTACACCATTCCGTCAATCTCAGCCTCTAGTTGGCTGGTATCTTGGTTGTTTTGTTTAGCCATAATAATTGCCTCTACCTTCGTTACAAAAATCTGTTGTTTTGTTAGATCAATTGTAGGAATTGGTAATTGTGAGACTTGGTTTTCAAAATACTCAAACACTCCACTGCCAGTTTGTTTGCCAATGGATTTATAACGATAATTTAATAGCTTAGAATTTAACAACGCCAATACATACTTAATCGAATAGACTTTTGGGTTAGTATCAAAAATTACTGTGGTATTAGTTAAGCCAATAAAATCATTGGTTTCATCTAAACAAAACGTATTGTTTTTTGCACGGTAAGAGCACCACATTTTAGCCTGATGATACTGTTCTTTATGCATTGGACGACTGTAACGCCACCATATGCGACCTTCATTTCTTACCGTTGCACGTTTTTCTAACTTCTCTTTATTTGCAATTAGATGCTCTTGAATTGCCGTTGTTAAATCATCAAATTGCGCCACAGGCTCAATATAAAGTAGGTAATCTTGTGCTGACTTATGTATATATCGCTCAATAATCTCACCATCCATGCGCTTTTTTACAAATTGGCCATCAAATTGCTTAGGGTAAATATCAAAGCTATACACCTCATTTGCAGCAGTTTCCATGCCCTTTCCAACATGTAAAATGCTGCCTAGTTTTGGATGATTACTATCTATCTTTTGGTTAAGCGCTGCTGTTGAATCATTTACCAGCGCAAATGCGGAATCCTCATTAAACTGGATATTGATAAAATTATCATCTTGTTCAATTTCACTTACTAATAGCGCTTTGTCGTAATTAGCTTCAGAAAAGTTTTTAACTAGGCTAGGCTTAACATGCGCCTTATCTAAAAATAACATCATAGAAGTCACACTAGCTTCGTCGAATACTTGGTATTTTTCAAAGTTAATAATTTTTCTAATGGGGTTATTACTTAGTAAAACATTGCGTAGTTTTTGCGCCTTAACAGAAAACAACATGGCATTTGAAATAATAAATGCAGTTTGAGAAGCGGATATTTTATTTGCGAGCGCGATAAAGTAAAACAAAATATCGCTTTTATCCATGTAAATGTCAGGGTAATACTCTGGAAAATAGCGCAGCATTGGCGAACCTGCCCCAAATGCATCGATGTTGAAATATGGTGGGTTGCCAATTACCACGTCAAAACCTATAAAGTTGCCATCATCATTCAGTACTTCGGGGAATTCAAAGCGCCATTCAAAGGCATTTTGGTAGATTTTGCCACTTTCAATTTCTTCAACGGCAAGCCAAGTATTATCTAATGCTTTTTTTAGTTTGGCTTTATCGGCTAAATCTTCCGCATCATCTATAAAGCTAGATTGTTTGCCAATTAATTTTAACTCGTCAATGGCTTTAAGTTTTTGTGCGCTGCTTAAGTTATCTAGGCTATATTTGCCCACATATTGATTCAATGCATCGTTAAGTTTTTTAGTGCTGGTATGGCTGGCTTTTAAATCAGTTTTAAATTTAAATTTAATTTTATCAATAGCTTGCAGCACATCTTGCTTGGTGCCAATGTTTTGTTTGTAATCGGTTATTTTTAATTTGTAATCTTTAATTTCGGCTTTAATGGTTTTGCTGGCTAAATCATCGCTTACGCCAAAACGGCTAATTAAGCTGTTGCCACATTTAATGTTAATGTCAATATTCGGCAAGGTATCAAGCTCAGCTTCTTTATAGTCTTTGGCTGGCTTGTAATAAGCGTTTTTTAATAGCTCTATCCATAGCCGCAGCCTGCAAATATTCACAGAGTTTGGGTTTATATCTACACCAAACAGGCAATTTTCTATGATGGTTTGCTTTTCTTTAAACAAGGTTTTTTGCAGGCGAGTTTTGGTGTCATTACCTTTTTTATATTCAAATATTTCACCTGCATCGTCTTTAATGATCAGCTCATCACTTTCTATGCTAAAGCTGTAACCTGTTAGTTTTTTGCCTGCGCCATCTACCAACACGCCAATTTCAGCTTTAATAAACAATATTTCATTAAGTGCAGATACTAAAAAGTGACCGCTGCCCACGGCTGGGTCGCAAATAGTTATGCTGTTAATTAACGCGTTGGCTTGCGGTATGTCTTTGATTGAATTATGCAAATCAACCAAATTTTTGCATTGCCAACTATAAGCTGTGTTAAATTTATCTATTACGACTTTAGTAATGGTTTCACGCGCCATGTACATGGTAATAAAGCTGGGCGTGTAAAAACTGCCATCTTTGTAGCCGTTTATTTTTTCAAAAATTAAGCCTAATACCGATGCGCTAATAAGCGATTTAGCGTTATTGGTTACTTCATCTTTACTATCGTTAGCAAAGTCATAAGAATCTAAAAATTCTAGCAGATAGGGCAAGGTGCTTACTTTGCCTGTTTTGCGCTGCTTGTTCTCTGTTAATACCGTTTTGTTAAAGTAATCAATGGTTAAATCGTCTGCAAGCGTGGCAATGGTTATGCCAGTTTTTTCGTCTGGATGAATCTCGAATAACGAGCTATTAAGATAAGGCACATGATTGTATTCGCCCACAGTGCGCTTTTCTATTGGCTTGGCGAGCACCTCAAAAAATAAGGTTTCAAGTTGGTCGTATTGGGTTAGCTTGCTTGGATGCAAAAATTTATCATTTTTAGCATTTGTCCAATTGCTAATTTGCGATTCCAACAGCTTTAAAAATAGAATGCGATTAACCCAAATAATGATGAGTTTAATCACCGATTCAAAATCGTTTGGCTTTTGATATTGCGCTAACTTATTACTAATATTTTCGTACAAAGTGCCATTTTTCGAAGCTTTGGCTTGGCCTATGACTTTTTTGCCACCTTCTTTGGATTCTTCTAAACCGAGAATATAAAGCAGCTCGTTATAAAAGTTTTTGTCTAAACTATTGGCTTCGTTGGCTTTAAATTCTTTTAACAAGCCATCTGCACTGAGTAGCTTATAGATAGCGATTAGCTCTTTTTCTTTTTTAATGTCTAGAATATCAAGCTTAAAATTAAAGTGGGCGGCCTCTATTTCTTCTGGGTCTAGCAAATCTTTCATGAAACTGGGCAGTGCTTCTTCTAAAGCTGAATACACATCTTTTGTATTCACTGCCAACTGATTTTTATCGGTATAGGTGGTGTATATTTTTTTTATGGTTGCGTTACGCCAAAACAGCCTATCAAAATCTTTAGCATCGAACACAAACCAATTATAAAAATCGGTAATGATGATATGAAACAAGGCATTATTGTTTTTGCTTCTTTCAACCATAAAATAAAAAATAGCTTCATAAAAAGCTTTTTTTAAGAGACTGTTTTGGGTAATCATGTCCTTGCTATTAGGCGCTTTGGCCTCGATAATCACAGCAGGCTTTAGCTCTTTAATGATGGCTAGATCAATGCCACTTTGGCCTTTTTGGCTATGCGACTGGCTGTTATAGCGTAACGCATCAAAGAATGGCTTTAAACTATTTGTAACAATATTGGGTTCTGTTTGATTGGTAGCTAGCTGCCCAGCAAGTGATTGCTTATAGCTTTCGAGAGATTGTTTAAATTGTTTAAACAGCTCTTCATCAATACTTTTACGCGATAGAAGTGGGTTAATAAAATCTCTAGCGGTTTTAGTTATTAGTTTCATTATTTACTCGCTGTGGAAATTATATCAGCTGCTTTCGATTGTTTTTAATTGGTTTGAGTAAGCCATGATTTATTTGTCACTGTAATGAAAGCGGCAAGCCACTATTTTTAGCTCACTATCATTCACTTCATAAATGATCCTATTCACATCATCTATGCGCCTAGACCAACACCCAGTTAAATCGCCGCGCAAAGCCTCTGGTTTGCCTATGCCAATAAACGGCTCTCTTACAATCGCATCAATTAAAGCGTTAATGCGCTTGAGTGTTTTTTTATCTTGCCCTTGCCAATACACATAATCCGCCCAAGCACTTGGCGTAAAGGTATAAAGCTTTGCCATTAATCGCGTATCAGCTCATGTTGCTCTGCTTTGCCTGCCCGCAGCTCGGCAATTGATTTTGCTAGGTGCGCAGCATTAGCAGGGCTTTGTAGCAAATATAAGGTTTCCATCACGCTGTTGTAATAGTCTAGCGACATGACCACCGCATTGCCTGCATCGCGGCGGTTAATAATGGTCACGTCAGCATTATCGTTTACGCTGTCTAATACGCTTTTTAAAGAGTTGCGCGCCTCTGAATAACTGATTACTTGCATAATATTCTCCTATATGTTCAATATATTGTACAAGTATAAGCGATGCTATGAAGCTATGCAAATTAAAAAAGCTATTTTTTTCATGGGATGAGATTTGACGGGAATGTGTCAGCCTCGCCTCAAGGCGATTCTAACATCTTGCGCTAACGCTCATACGCGCGCCTGGGCGAATGATATAGCGATAGACACCGACTGGCTTCATAAGAGTTAATCGTAAAAAGCTTTAATGCCGCTAAAAATCTTGCGCATTGTTCTTTTGCGCTATTGCCTTTATAATTTTGATTGATTTCATTCAAAGCCGCTTCTTTATGGGGCGGTATTTTTTTGTCCATGTTATACCCCTTTCGACGCTAAAAACTCGCGCACTTCGCCACAATTGAACGTAGTCGTTCTGGGTGTTAGCTTGTAAGTCTTCAGCTGTTTTGCCGCCACAAGACGCCAGACCGAAGCGGAACTAATGCCTAGTAGGGCTTTAACAGTTGGAAGCCTTAATTGCGCTTCATTTGGGTAATTTGAGAATTGGCTTAATGCCGCGGGGATTGTTACTTGTTGTGTCATTATACTCACTCCATTTAAAACCGCTTGGCATCATGCCGAAGCTTATGGTGTGACTATCCGCTTGATTTAATTGCTTGAAAAACGCAGTTCTGTTACAAAACTGCGTCTTTTTAATCTCTTAAAATTGGTCTTCCGCTTCGACGATGGAATGGTATTACTATATAACTTTGAACATAATTATTATTATCAGGATTGCCTTGTGGCATATCTTTAATAAACTGCCCGCTTTGCTTATAAATATCCTCAACATCACGTCTTGATATATTTAAATCTCTAGCTGCTCTATCCATTATGTCATCAGCTTGAAGAGTGACGCCTTCATTTCTTAGACTACTAAGCTTAGATAGAACATTGGGCGTAAGTTTTTTTAATCTTGCCACTTTTTTTCGAGTAGCTTGATTTTCAGTTTCCCACCCAAAAGCTTCGTTATAGTCCTTAATATTGCCATCTATTAATGAATTATCAATTTTGAAAATTTCATCTGCAGCCCAATCAGGAATAACCGCTTGAAATTGGGCGCAAACATAAATTGCATAAAACAAAGCTCCCTTGTTTCCCTCAGTAAAAGTCACTCGTGCAAATTCTAGTTTTTTCAACACTGCTTCATCGCCATAAAATTCTTCGTTGATTTCATCTGACCACTGAACCATGAACGCCCCTTTACGCTACCCTAATCAAGAAGCCACAGCAGCCACATAGTGTTTGCGGTGTTCGCACGGGATAATTAAGCCCGCGCTGTGTGTGGCAAACTGTTTGTGCTATTAAGCCGCTTTTTGAAGTTGTTGCACTTCTAAATCTATTTTTTGGCTTAAGGTTTTTTCTGCCATTTTCAAATCGTATGTGCTTTGCAGGTTCATCCAAAATTGCGCGGTGGTATCAAAGTAACGGGCTAGGCGCATGGCGGTATCTACCGTAACGGCGCGCTTTTCACGCACTACATCGTTAATGCGTGGTGCTGGCACTCGTAGGCTCATAGCCAGCGCGTGGGGTGTAATGCCTAGCGGGGCTAAAAATTCCTCGCGCAATATTTCACCTGCGTGTATTGGGCGTAATTTATTGGTTGTCATGTTTAAACCTTTCATTTTGATATTAGTGATAATCCACTATTTCAACATCGGCTGCGCCTGCATCAATCCACCTAAAACAAACGCGCCATTG
>JANMBK010000107.1:0-2117 GCA_031360365.1 Methylophilaceae bacterium | reverse complement strand
TGCGCCACATGAAACGTTAGCGTTGCTGCCTTTGCCCAAGCAACATGTGTCAATGGTATGGGCGCTGTCAACCGAACTTGCGGCTGAACTGTTAACATTATCAAATGTGGCGCTTACAGACAAAGTGCGAGCGCGTGCGCAAAATGTATTAGGTAATTTAAGCATGGTGGGCAAAGCGCTGTCGTTTGCTTTGCAGCAGAAAACAGCAAGCCGATTAATTGCTGAGCGTGTGGTGCTGGTGGGTGATGCCGCACATCAAATACACCCAATGGCAGGGCAGGGCATGAATTTAGGTTTGCGCGATGTAAGGCAACTGCAACAAATGCTGACTAATACGCATTCAATGCAAAATATTGGCGAAATGACTTTCTTACGAAAATATGAGCGTGCGCGCCGCGCCGATATTGCTACAATGAACACTCTTACCAGTGGCTTAGATGCGTTGTTTGCCAATGATAGTGCAATACTTAAGAAAGTCACAGGCTGGGGATTTAAGCAGTTGAATCAGCAAGCCATGTTGAAGAAACTGTTAATACAACAAGCGGCTTAATGGTTAAGTCGTGGTTTATAAAATGTATAGAAAGTAAAAATGAAATTCAATTTTAAATGCATGACAGCATTCACTTTATTAGCAATTAGCCAATTTGTATTGGCGGATGAAGCCAGCCTTAAAAAAGCCATCGAGGCGGCTTACCCAAAATTTAAAGTAGAAAGCGTGGTAAAAACGCCTTACGCGGGTTTATACGAAGTATTCATGGGCGGGCAGATTGTGTATACCGATGAAAAGCTCACATTTCTAATCGCCGAAGGCCGCTTAGTTGACCCAAAAACTAAAAAAGACGTGACCGGTGAGCGCTTAGATGAATTGACCAAAATTGACTTTAGCAGCTTGCCGCTAGAGCAAGCCATTAAGACAGTAAAAGGTAACGGCAGCCGTAAATTGGTGGTGTTTTCCGATGTCGACTGCCCATTTTGCAAACGCTTAGAACAAAATGAGTTGAGCAATATTGATAATGTCACCATTTATACTTTTTTGTATCCAATTGAATCCTTACATCCAGATGCAGCGGCTAAATCCAAACTCATTTGGTGCGCCAGTAACCGTGCCAAAGCATGGCAAGATTGGAATTTTAATAACAAATTACCAAGTAATGCGGGTAATTGTGAAGTGCCGCTGGAGCGCATAGGTGAACTGGCCAGAAAAGTGGGTGTGACCAGCACGCCAACTCTGATATTTTCTGATGGCAAGCGTATGTTGGGCGCGCAGCCATACAAAGAGATTGAGAAGAGTTTACAAGCGGCAAAGAAATAAAGTCTCATCTCAAACAAAAAAGCAGCCATGGGCTGCTTTTTTGTTTGCTTAACGGACTTTAACCGACGACTTCACCCATTTTGAATATTGGCATGTACATGGCTATTACCAAGCCACCGATAATTGTGCCTAAAACCACCATAATCACAGGCTCCATTAAGCTAGACATCGCATCCACCGCATCATCCACTTCGCCTTCAAAGAAATCTGCTACTTTGCTGAGCATGGAATCAAGGGCGCCTGATTCTTCACCAATCGCGGTCATTTGCAATACCATATTGGGAAACACCTGCGAGTTTTGCATGGCTACCGTCAGGCTAGTCCCTGTGCTGATTTCACTTTGTATACGTTTAGTGGCATCGTAATAGACGCGGTTGCCAGCTGCGCCCGCGACTGAATCTAAAGCCTCAACTAATGGCACGCCTGCAGAAAACATGGTGGATAAAGTGCGCGAGAAGCGGGCAATCGTGGCTTTACGTATAATTTCGCCAATGATAGGCAGTTTTAACATGAGCCTGTCCATTGTGCCTTGCATTTTCTCAGAGCGTTTCCAAGTGTAGAAGAAAAACCACAAACTACCGCCTATTGAGGCAAATATGGCCCACCACCAAGAGACAAAAAAATCAGAAATTGCCATCACAACTAAAGTTGGACCAGGTAAATCTGCGCCAAAACCTTCAAAAAGTGTTTTAAAAGCAGGAATCACGAAAATCATGATAATGACCACAATCACAAAAGCTACCACGAGAATAGAAATTGGGTAAGTCAGCGCTGATTTAATTTTACCTTTAATGGCTTGAATTTT
>JANMBK010000097.1:0-22514 GCA_031360365.1 Methylophilaceae bacterium | reverse complement strand
CCATGTTTTAGTTGATAAAACTCGCTTAAAACAAGTTTTTATTAATTTGTTATCCAACGCCATTAAATATAACAAAGTGGGTGGCTCGGTAATTGTGACCGCTAGCCAAGCCAACGATATGATTAGAATAAGCGTGAAAGATACGGGGCATGGGCTTGACGAAAACCAGTTAGCGCAACTTTTCCAGCCATTTAACCGTTTGGGCAAAAAAAACAATCCGATAGAAGGCACTGGTATAGGCCTAGTGGTTAGTAAAAGGCTGGTAGAGCTTATGCAAGGTAAAATTGGCGTGCTAAGCACAGTCGATGTGGGTAGTGAGTTTTGGGTTGAATTTAAGTTAATGGTTACCCCAGAGCTGCCTAAAATTTTGCACAATGAGCCTAAGCCTTTAATTAAGTAACAGCATTAGTATCAACGCTATTCTTAAGTTACAAAGTAGGTAAATTAAAGCTTTTTTGAAATAGTGCTGTCATTACCAAAACTACAATGTGGTAATTCCAGCTCAAAAAATAAACAAGGCCATTTATTATCAACCATAACAATTTGAATACTGGCTTAAGTGGCGCTGAAGCTGGACAGCGCCTTATAACGGACGGCTATAATGAATTGCCGAACGCTAAAAAACGTAGCTTTCTGCGCATCGTATTTGAAATTATTAAAGAACCTATGTTTGCCTTATTAATTGGCGGTGGCGTAGTTTATTTGTTGCTGGGTGACCGAGTTGAAGCGTTATTTTTACTCGTATTCGCTTGCTTATCAGTTGCGATTACTATTGTGCAAGAATCTCGTAGTGAAAAAGTATTAGAAGCACTACGTAATTTGGCTAGCCCACGCGTACTAGTGATGCGCGATGGCCTGCGGGTTCACATTGCGGGCCGTGAGGTGGTGCGTGAGGATCTGATGATGATTACAGAAGGCGATCGAGTAGCAGCCGATGCTAGTTTAATATCGTCACAAGATTTGTTGCTAGATGAATCCTTACTCACAGGCGAATCGGTACCTGTACCTAAACTGGCGCAGCAACTTACTATTGAACCTAATATTAAGCCCGAAACAAGTATTAAGCCTAGTTCCGCATCCACTAGTCAAGCTAAAGCCAGTGATGATTTATCCACTATTTTTGCTGGATCATTGATAGTACGTGGTACGGCTGTTGCGGTGGTGAAGGCCACTGGCTTACGTAGTGAAATGGGCAAAATTGGACATTCATTGCAAACTATTGAAACGCAGCAACCACAATTGAACAAACAATTAAGCAGTTTAGTGCGCAACTTCGCGCTAATTGGTTTTGTTGCGAGCATTTTAACCGTTGGATTATTCTGGCTACTGCGTGGGTCATGGCTTGAAGCAATGCTGGGCGGCATTGCATTGGGCATGTCTATGTTACCTGCTGAGTTTCCGATGATCATGGCAGTATTCATGGCAATGGGTGCCTGGCGCATATCCAAAGTACGCGTACTCACGCGTCGCACTTCTGCTATAGAATCGCTTGGTGCTACAACCGTGCTATGTACCGATAAAACAGGCACTTTAACTGAAAATAAAATGACAGTTGTGGCCATTCAAACTGAAGATGAAACTTGGGCAGAAGCCAACGAATTAGTTTTGACAACTGATATTCAAGTCGTACTAAAAACCGCTTTGTTTGCTTGTGCGCAACAGCCAAGCGACCCAATGGATATTGCTATTCACAAGCTTGCAGAGTTAAAAATCGGTAAAAATATTGAGGCTTTTGAAAATTGGAAACTGATTCGCGCTTATGGTATTAGGCCAGAATGTTTTGCAGTGGCTAATATATTGACTGATAACAACGAAAACGCCAGCGCTTATGCAAAAGGAGCGCTAGAGGCAATTGCGGTGCTTTGTCATTTACCAGCAAAGCAATTAACGAGCTTACAAAAGCAAGCAGAAACACTCGCCCAAAATGGCATTAGAGTACTTGGAGTTGCGCAGTCAGCCATTAACAGCGCGCAATTAAAAGCCCTGCCAGAATTAATCAAAGATTTTAGATTTACTTATGTCGGTTTAATTGGCTTTGCCGACCCGCTTCGCACTAACGTGCCTGCTGCAGTGGCGGAATGTCGTGCAGCGGGTATTAGAGTGGTGATGATAACTGGCGATTACCCCATTACAGCAAAGGCCATAGGTCAACAGGCGGGCTTAGATTCTGCCAATGTTATCAATGGCGATTCCATTGAAACAATGACCGATGAGGCATTGGCTATTGCCTTAAAAACCACTTCAATATTTGCCCGCATTCGACCCAATCAAAAATTACGCATTGTGCAATTACTTAAAAAACAGGGTGAGATTGTTGCCATGACTGGCGATGGCGTGAATGATGCACCTGCCATTAAAGCGGCCGATATTGGCATCGCCATGGGCGGGCGCGGTACCGATGTTGCACGCGAGGCTTCTAGCATTGTGTTGCTAGATGACGATTTTGGCTCAATTGTAAAAACCATTCAATTGGGTCGGCGCATTTATGACAATCTGCGTAAAGCTATTGAATTCACCATCGCCGCGCATGTTCCGATAGCAGGTTTAGCTATTTTGCCGCTTTTACTAGGCTTGCCACTCATGCTAACACCCATCCATATTGTATTTTTAGAAATGATAATCAACCCTGCCTGTTCAATTGTATTTGAGGCAGAAGCGGCAGAAAAGGATGCGATGCAACGCCCACCACGCAACCAGAAAAGCCCGCTAGTCTTACGTAAACGCGTTGTGTGGGCATTAATACAAGGCTTAATAGTGATGAGTATTTTGACCATGATTTTAATCTATGCAATCCGCTTAAAAATGCCTGAAGCGGATATGCGCACTTTGGTTTTTACCACGTTGGTTATCTTGAATATGGGCTTAATTTTGGTTAATCGCTCATTTAGTGCCTCTTTAATCAATGCTATTTTAAAGCCCAACCGCTCTTTATGGATTTTAATGGTAAGTGTTATGACGGTATTAGCGGTTACTGTATTTTGGCAACCCGCTAGATTACTGTTCCATTTTGGTGAGTTTCATTGGAGTTTATTTGCGATCAGCATATTAGCCAGCATTGTGACATTATTGATTTTGGAAGCCATTAAGTGGCAATGGTTTAGCGCTAAACTTAAACCTTTTGAACCGTTGCTGCAATTACAACAATGAAATTTAAAGATTACTACGAAATTTTGGGCGTTGAGCGCACCGCAACCATAGACGAGATTAAAAAGTCGTATAAAAAGCTTGCCCATCAATATCACCCAGACGTAACAAAAGACCCCAAAGGTGAAGATAAATTTAAAGAAATTGGCGAAGCCTACGCGACGTTAAAAGATAAAGAAAAACGCTCCGCTTATGATGATTTAGGTAAGCATGGTGCGGGTGAAGAATTTAGACCACCACCTAATTGGGGCGGCAATAATAACCCTTATAATCAAGGCAATCCATTTGGGCAAGGTGGCCAAAATGGTCAACAAAATCCTTTTAATGACATTGATTTAGCTGATTTATTTGCTAGTTTTTCCAGCGGAAAACGACAAAACCAAAGTAGAAACCAAGCCATACCCGGCCAAGATTATGAGTTGGATGCCTCCATTTCGTTGGAAGATGCCTATATTGGCATTACTTTAGATTTGAATTTTACTGTGTCAGAACAAGATGCCCAAGGCATCGTAAAGCCAGTACCACACACATTTAAAGCACGTATTCCTAAAGGAGTAGGCAGTGGCACAAAAATGTTGCTACGCGGTAAAGGTGGTAAAGGTTTTAACGGTGGTGAAAATGGCAATTTGTACTTAAACATTCATTTTTTACCGCACAAACTATTTAAGATTATCAACCACGATTTATTCATTGAACTGCCTATCACCCCGTGGGAAGCAGCATTGGGTGCGACGGTGACAGTACCTACTTTAGATGGCGCAGTTAATTTAAAAATACCTGCCAGTAGTAAAAGTGGGCAAAAAATGCGTATTGCCAAGCGTGGTATGCCAAAGCAAAATGCAGAACATGGCGACCTAATTGCGCAGATTCAAATTGTAGTACCGCCGATTTTAAATGAACGCGAGCAAGCTTTGTTTAGTGAATTGGCCAATGCTTCAACATTTAATCCGCGTGAACATTTTGCATAATTGAGAATCAACCATGATCATTGACGACGATGAATCCATATTTCTAAACGAAAGCGTTCAACTTTCATTCGAGTCGCTTGCAGAATTATCTGGATTAACGCAACAAGAGTTGCAATTATTAATTGATAGTGGCGCACTCGTTCCCAATCAAATAAGCACAACATCTACTTTAAAACCACTTCAATTTAATAGTCATTATTTAATATCCATACGTAGGCTGTGTCGGCTTAAGCAGGATTTTGAGTTAGATGCCAACTCGCTAGGCTTAACATTAGTTTTTTTAGAGCGCGTCAGAGTATTAGAATTGCAACTGCATCAGTTAATTAGCCAAAAGATCGATTGAATTTATTCAAGGTAATCGTTATGGATGCTGACCTAAAAACTTTGCAAGTGACCAAGCGTAAGCTACTGGTACGAAGCCAGTTTATATCGACCCTACCAACGCGAGCGCCTGACGCAAACAAAGGGGATTTTGGTAGTGTCGCGATTGTGGGTGGAGATATGGGCATGCTGGGTGCGGTTTTATTGGCTGCTCGTGCCGCATTATTTTGTGGCGCTGGGCGCGTATATGCCGTTTTTTTAGCTGATAATGCACCTAGCGTGGACCCCTGCCACCCAGAAATTATGATGAAGTCAACAACATCACTCACCAACTTGGCACAACTAAGTTGTGTCGTCATTGGCCCTGGCTTAGGCCAATCAAAAGCGGCAATCACACTATTAGAATTTTACATGGCGCAACAGATGCCATTATTAATTGATGCTGATGGATTAAATTTGATTAGCCAACATCCACATTTGATGGCGACATTGCAACACCGCAAAGCACAAACGGTCATCACCCCACATCCTGCTGAAGCGGCGAGATTACTAAAAACCACAGTGGAAGATATTCAAAAGAATCGCCCTCAAAGTGCACTGAATTTGGCTTACAAATTTCAAGTAAGCTGTGTATTAAAAGGTGCTGGCAGTATAATTGCTGATGCTGATGTCAGTTGGTTTATGAATACCACAGGTAACCCAGGTTTGGCTAGCGGCGGCACTGGCGACGTACTCAGTGGCATTATTGGAAGTTTAATTGCACAAGGTTTAAGCGTATTAGAAGCCGCTAAACTGGGGGTGTATGTGCATGGCGCTGCCGCCGATCAATTGGTGGCAGACGGCGTTGGCCCAGTGGGCATAACGGCATCTGAAGTTGCTCAAGAAGCGCGCAAGCAGATTAACCAACTGAATAAACCAAAGCAGTAAGTCGCTAAAATAAAAACAAAACGTTACGCTGGTTCCCGTTTCCTAGGTGCCCGCTGCTATTTTTCAAGACTTAGGTTTTTAAGACTTTGGCATAAGCTGACCACGAATCTCGCCATCTGGGTTAGCTGCTGTATGCAGATTGACATACCATTTACCAGCCAATACTTCCGTCATTTGTTCAGCAGTCAAGGTCGCCTCTCCTTTAATTGGGCTTGTTAAATCCCCGTTAATCGGCAAGGCCACGCCAGCACTTTCACTTATCGTTGCAGGGCCATGAAAATGCGCTCCTGTTACAGCGCCAGTTAAATTCTCATACTCAATTTTCCATGTCAATTTGTTATTTTTTTTGTCTATCATCACCTCCACTTCACCCTCTGCATCTTTAGTTACAACAGGAGGAACTTGACTCTTAGAGGATAAATCCGCTTCTATCTTAGTTTTGTTTTCACCAGCTATTGGTGTATCACAAGCAGATAGTGTCAATAAACTTAACATTAATAAGCCAGGTATTGCTAAACGCGAAATCATCATCATGTTCTCCATAATTAAATTAACTATCATTTGATTATGGCTACTTTTTTGCTGTTTGAATGTACGTTGCCGAACACAAGTAATCAAATATTTTGTCTTTACTAAATTTTTATTGCAGTAAGTTAAAAGCATGGCGTGCGATTTGCGCATTTTCATTTGAGGTGACGACCAACACGCTGCAGTGTGATGTCGCATCGCTGATGCTATTTACATTGTTTTCGTTCGTTAACTGTTGATTTTTTTCTGTATTTATATTTAATCCCAATAAAGTTAATTTTGTGCAAATTTCGGCGCGTATCAAGGCATCATTTTCACCAATGCCACCAGTAAAAACTAGCGCATCAACACCGTTTAATGCGCAAGCCATTGCCGCTATTTGTTTGGCAATGCTGTCGCAAAACAACTCAATGGCCAATTTTGCATCTGCATTAGATTGGACTGATTTGTGTAAAACTCGCATGTCGCCACTCAATCCAGAAACACCCAAAAGCCCAGATTGATGATTAATTAATGCTTCAATAGCGGCTACATCATAATTCTTTTCGCGCATTAAAAAGATTAAAACACCAGGGTCTATATCACCGCTGCGGGTTCCCATCATCACCCCGCCACTAGGCGTTAGCCCCATGCTAGTGTCAATCGATCGGCCGTTTTTGACGGCTGTCACACTAGAGCCATTACCTAAATGCGCAATGATGAGTTTTTCTGGCAGTAAATTGGGCAAATTTTCTAATTGAGCCACAATTGATTCACAGGATAGCCCATGAAATCCATAACGCTGAATTCCCAAAGATTGCAACTCTTTGGCAATGGGCAATACTCTTGCTACTTCAGGCATGCCATTGTGAAAAACAGTATCAAAACAAGACACTTGTGGTAATTGTGGAAATGTTTTTCGGGTGAGCTGGATGATATCTAATGCTATTTGATTGTGCAGTGGCGCAAAAGCAATTGAGGCCTTCAGTTGCCGAATAACTTTATCATTAAGCAAGCAATGCTGACGCAAATTTGGTCCACCATGTACTATTCTATGCGCAACGACTGAAGGTTTTGGTGTGCTAAAACTCGCAAAATAACGAATAATGTGTAGCGCTGCAGCGGCATGATTCGCAATAGGTATTTTTTCAGTAAGCTCAGTCTTTTTGGTTGCATCTTTAACATTAAATTGACTACATCCATCGGCTAAAAACGCCACTTCGCCTTCAAGCAAAGTGTTTAATTTAAAAGTTTCCTTTTCAACAGACTCCCCTAATAATGTTTCTGTGACAAGTTCAGGTTCTGAAAAATCATCAAATAATGACGATTGCACGCGATATAAACCAAATTTTAATGAAGATGAACCACTATTAAAAACTAAAATGGCGTAGGCTTTCATTCGCTTTTATTAAATGCCGCTTGCCATTGCCAATCCAATATTTCAGGCATATCTTCGCCATTTTCACTAATGTAAGATTTATGCCGCTGCATGGTAGTCCAGTAGCGCGCGGTTTCATCTTCTACAATCTTGCTTAACCTTGGAATGCGCTTAATCGCGTCCAGCGCCAATTGATAACGGTCTAAATTGTTTAGCACTACCATGTCGAAAGGTGTCGTCGTCGTGCCTTCTTCTTTGTAGCCGCGCACATGGATATTGTCGTGATTGTGGCGGCGATATGTTAGTTTATGAATCACTGCAGGATAACCATGAAAAGCAAATATGACAGGCTTGTCCATCGTAAATAGCGCGTCAAATTCATGGTCTTGCAAGCCGTGAGAATGCTCAGATTGTGGTTGCAGCACCATTAAATCAACCACATTGACAACTCGAATACAGATATCTGGCACATATTCTCGCAGCAACATCACCGCTGCAAGGGTTTCTAAGCTAGGTACGTCACCAGCACACGCCATGACTACGTCAGGCTCACTGGCGTCTGGCTCAGCCTCCCCTTGACAACTTGCCCAATGCCAGATGCTGGCACCTGCAGCGCAATGTTTTACGGCGGCATCCATATCCAGCCATTGCCACTCTGGTTGTTTGCCTGCAACAATCACATTAATATAATTTTGGCTACGCAAACAATGGTCGGCCACTGACAGTAAACAGTTGGCATCTGGTGGTAAATACACACGCACAATCTCAGACTTTTTGTTTAGCACATGGTCAATAAAACCTGGGTCTTGATGTGAAAATCCGTTGTGATCTTGTCGCCAAACGTGCGAGGTGAGTAAGTAATTCAGTGATGCAATCGGCGCTCGCCAAGGGATTTGACTACACACTTTAAGCCATTTAGCATGCTGATTAAGCATGGAATCAATAATATGAATAAATGCTTCATAACATGAAAAAAAGCCATGTCGGCCTGTAAGTAAGTAGCCTTCCAACCAGCCTTGGCATAGATGCTCGCTGAGTATTTCCATCACACGGCCGTTTTCATCTAAATGCTCATCAACAGCTAAAGTATTGGCAACCCAAACTTTATCGGTTACTTCAAAAACAGCATCTAGCCGATTCGATGCCGTTTCGTCTGGCCCAAAAATTCTAAAGTTATGATTGTTTTGATTTAATTGCATGACATCACGCAAAAATTCACCTAAAACCCGCGTGGCTTCTGCTTGTGTAGCGCCAGGTTTTGATACTTTTACGGCGTAGTCATCAACATTCGGCATCGCAAGCGCTTGCAACAATTCACCGCCATTGGCATGTGGATTTAGCCCCATGCGTTGATGACCCGTTGGCGCAAGCGCTGCCAGCTCTGCATTTAGCTTACCATTTGAATCAAACAATTCTTGCGGTTTGTAGCTGCTCAGCCAGTCTTCGAGCAACTTTAAATGTGCTGGTGTTTTGGCATCACCTTTTTTAAAACTGGCAATGGGTACTTGATGCGCACGCCATGACCCTTCGCTTTGTTTGCCATCGACCATTTCTGGCCCAGTCCATCCTTTTGGCGTACAAAACACAATCATAGGCCAAAGCGGGCGTTCAATTTCAGTCATTTGACCCAATCGAGCCGAGCTTTGAATGGCATGGATTTTAGCTAAAATAACATCCAGCGTACTTGCCAAGCTTTGATGCAGTTTCATTGGGTCTGCTGTAATTGCATCGTCACCTTCAACAAAATAAGGCTCATGACCATAGCCGCGCATTAGACTGGTTAATTCTTCACGACTAATGCGTGCCAAAACAGTCGGGTTAGCAATTTTAAAACCATTGAGATGCAATATTGGGATGACTGCACCATCTCGGGCTGGGTTTAAGAACTTATTGGAATGCCAACTGGCTGCCAAAGCGCCAGTTTCTGCCTCACCATCGCCAATAATACAAGCAACAATTAAGCTGGGATTATCAAATGCCGCGCCATAAGCATGTGCTAATGAATAACCAAGCTCCCCACCTTCATGTATTGAGCCTGGTATTTCTGGTGACACATGACTGGGAATACCGTAAGGCCATGAGAATTGCCGAAATAGCCGCTCAATGCCATGACTATTTTGTTCAATGGCTGGATAACGCTCAGTATATGACCCTTCTAAATACGTATTAGCCACTATGCCTGGCCCGCCATGCCCTGGGCCAATAATGAAAATCATGTTTAATTGATTGTCTTTAATTAATCGATTTAAATGCACATAAATAAAATTCAAACCTGGCGTTGTTCCCCAATGCCCAAGCAATCGCGGCTTAATATGCTCAAGTGTTAATTTTGTTTTTAATAAGGGATTATCTTGCAAATAGATTTGGCCTACGGATAGATAGTTGGCTGCACGCCAATAAGCGTGCATATGATGCAGAAGCTTTGCACTTAATATTGGCTTAACTAACGTTTGCTTAACTGGTATTGGCTTAACTAGTATTTGCTTGAGTGGTTCAGAATTAGTGGCGTTGATGTTGGACATTGTTGAATCTATTCAGCTCCCATTTACCTAATGTGGCACTGATACCACTAAGTAAAGTGCCCCAAGCAATATCAATCACTGACAAGTGAAACGGCCAATCTTTTAATAAAGCTAAATTGGTTAAATCGTAGCTAGCATAAACAAAAAAACCGAATAATGTGGCTGCCAAAAATGTAGGTTTATATCCCACCTTTGCAATATTGGGCATGACAGCGAATCGCATCAGCCCAAATGCGTAAACAAGATAAAACATGCCTGCAAATAGGAGATTAGGTTGACTAGCCATTAGATGGCCAATGCCTTCTTGGTAAATGGGTTTGGCTATTATACTAAGCCAAACAATATCCAAAACAAACATCACGACAATAATCGTTAAATATGCTGATAAAAACCTCAACAAACGTCACCTACTTTTCTAAAAAATAAAAAATTGCCCAACATAATTGAATCAGATTAAATAAAAACAGACAACAATGTTGGCTTTGCCTAGCTTTTTTACTTAGCTTTTCACTTCGCTTGCAGTTACCCTCCAGACAGTATTGCCTACGTCGTCTGCCACCAGTAATGCGCCGCTTTTATCTAAAGTAACGCCCACTGGTCGGCCATAAGCGTCGCCATCGCCACTCAAAAAACCAGTCAGCACATCTATAGGTTTGCCTGCCGGTTTGCCATTTGCAAATGGTACAAATATGACCTTATAACCACTGCTGGGATTGCGATTCCACGATCCATGCTGTCCAATAAACATTCCATTGGCATAAGTATTAGGCAGTGTGGTGCCCACAGATGAAACCAAACCCAATGAGGCAGTGTGTGGTCCAAGTGCATAATCGGGTGCGATTGCTTTAGCCACCAATTCTGGTTGCTGGGGTTTCACACGCTCGTCTACATGTTGTCCGTAGTAACTGTAAGGCCAACCATAAAAGCCACCGTCTTGCACCGATGTCAAATAATCGGGAACAAGGTCGCTACCAATCTCGTCACGCTCATTCACCACAGTGTATAAGGTATTTGATTGATTCTCCCATGCCATGCCATTGGGGTTACGTAAGCCAGAAGCAAAAATACGATGCTCAGCCGTTTCGATATCCACTTCCCAAATCGCAGCGCGCCCAAGCTCAGCTTCCATGCCACGTTCTGCCACATTACTATTTGAGCCGACAGTGACATAAAGCTTGGTGCCTTCTTTATTTGCGATTACATTTTTTGTCCAATGGTGATTAATTGGCCCACCCGGTAAATCCACTACTTTTTCGCCAGGCCCTGCAATTTGTTTAGCTCCCTCAACATAATTGAAACGTACTACGGCGTCAGCGTTGGCGACATATAATTGGTTACCCACCAGCGCCATACCAAAAGGAGAATTTAAATCATTAATAAAAGGTAAGCGTATTTCGGCTGCGCCGTCACCATCAGCATCACGCAGTAAAGTGATGCGGTTAGCGCTTGGTACACCAGCCCCAGCGCGTTTCATCACTAAACCCATTATCCAACCTTTAATGCCTTTACCATCTTCAGGCTTAGGCGGTGCATTGGTTTCAGCCACTAATACATCGCCATTGGGTAACACATACAGCCAGCGCGGGTGATCTAGACCGCTTGCAAAAATGGCAACCTTGGTATCGGCTGCCGCTTTAGGCATCGTAGCGTTAGGCCAACCTATGGCCGGTGCAATATTTACCGTTGGTATAATGGTTTTATTTGGGGCAGGCAAAGTAGGGCTTGAACCAAACCCTGCTGAGACTGGCAAACTAGCTATTTCGCCACAAGCGCTTAATGTCATGAGTACCGCCATCATCAATAAGCCGTAGCAATAAGCCTGCAGGTTAAAAATTGGCATTGTTACGCAAGCCGACTTTTTCCTGCAGATATTTTTTAGCATTATATTTTACCCATAAGCAACAATATGATCAGAACAATCACTACCAGCCCTAACCCACCGCTTGGGCCATAGCCCCAGTTTTTGCTGTGACCCCAACTTGGCAGTGCGCCAACCAGCATTAAAATTAAAACAATCAGTAATATCGTTCCTATACTCATGATGCTCTCCTATTTAACATTAATAATTTTAGAATAATTTTCAGAATAATTTTTAGTTAGCAGGTGTTGTCCCAGATGGTTCTGGCACAACCTCTGCAGGCATATCCACAACTGGTGGTGGAATAATAATATTGGTATCGCCACCAGATTTGCCAGGTTCGCCTTGTATCCCTTCATCACCTGTTTTGCCAGTTTCACCTTTGATTCCTTCGTCGCCTGAATTGCCTGTTGCCCCTGCAGGGCCTGGCACAGGCACAACCACAGTGTCAGCAGGCACGTTAACCACTGTCGGTTTATCGCATGCACTAAGACTAAATACCGTTATTGCTATAAAAGTTAATATTAAATAATTCATCATAAGTCCTTATATAAATGTTAAAAAGGTTATGTAGCATAAAGCAGTTACCTGTTTTAACTCTGTTCGATAGCGTACATAAGAAAATTGTTTACTCAACATGTTTTAATGGCCTCACAGCACACTTAAATTTCCATGTTCGCCCATACCAATTGGCTTGGCAGCTGCAATTGAAATAGCCGCTGCAAACATGCGCACCATTTTGCTGTTGGGCGCATCCCAATACTCGGCAACATGTGGCACAAACTTTAACAAGGCTAAGTTAGTAGAATCAACGCCATCTGGAAACCAAGGCCGTGCGAAAGGTGTCCATGAGCTTTCAATGCGCGCACGCTCGGTGACCACTTCACCGTGCCCAGAAATCGACACATAGGTGCCTTGCGCTTCATCAGAAAAAGCGAGATTCATCAGCTGTAAATGTTGCATCTTAGTAGAGTTGGGGTCAGTCAAAAACCACAGCGCACCCTCCTCACACATTTCTTGTGGCGTCATTGGCCTAGCCACCATCAAATTTTCATCGTCAACGGTTGTCAGCATGCAACAACGCATGTCTTCAAGGAGCTTTGCCAGATGTGTTAATTCTGCTGTTTTTTGCGATTCAATGTTCATTTCTTTTTTATCCTTGTTAAAAGCTTGCTTGCAAATAACATTTAATCGTTATTAAGTTGAGAATTCATCCAAATTAACAGACCTTAGATTTGCATCAGAGGTAGTAATTGAGAATTAGCTTTAGTCATTGTCGCGAACCTATTTAAGCAAGATATTTGCTGGTTGATTAGTGTTATGCATGTTTTATCCTCCAGTTATTTAACACCTTAAGTGATTAAAATCAGCATGCGTCAAGCTCAGCATTGTGTCTGTGTGCTAGCGAACATAATATTTATCCATCAACAATTTAGCAGGGAGTTATTAAATTTTCAGCATTAATATTAATTAACACCAGGGTTCGTTACCGTACAGACGCAGACTTTATCAACGCACAAGATGCACTAGTCAAATGACAAATTTTCACTTTTTTTGAAGGAATTATCATGAATAAAATATTCACGAACGTACTTACTGTAGCGCTTTTATCAACTGCGGTTGGTGCTTATGCTGCAACTGACGCAAACACTAACAAAGACGATGGATCTAATTTAGGCACATCAGATACCCCGCAAATTAAGCAGCAAGAAAGACGCATGGACAAAGGTACTAATCAATCAGACTCAACCAGCAGTGATTCAAAAAATATGATGGAATCCAATAAAAAAATGGATACCAACAGTGATGGCATGATTTCTAAACAGGAATATTTAGCCCATCAAGAGATGCTCTTCGGCACCATGAAACAAACTGATGGCAGTGTAAGTGTTGACGATATGCATTCTGGCATGACTGAAAGTGCTACTACTGGCGGCCTAGAAGGCAAAACGGTGGGTGGTGCAGATCGTGCAAGTACCGGTAATAAATACTAATCTCTTATCAATTTAACTAACTATTTTTAAGGAACAAACATGAACAAATTATTAAAGACTATGGTAGCTGCATCTTTTACTTTAAGCACTTATTCCGCATTCGCTGCTGATCAAACGAATAATGCAACGAATACTGAAGATGCCAAAGAAGGATTGGTTCAAGACGAAACCATGAATCAATCAACAGAGCAATCTACTGCAACAAGTACTAAAAAAGATCGCACTGGCAAGAAAAACATGTCAAACAAAAATCGCAAAGGTAGCAATACCACCGATTACAAAATGATGGATACCAATAGCGACGGCATGATTTCGAAAGATGAATACATGAAACATCACGATCAATCTTTTAGCAAAATGAAGCAAACCAATGGTAATGTCAGCATGCAAGATATGGAAGATCACATGAATCTGGGCACCACCAAAGGCAATAAACTGCAGCCTAACAGCACAAAAGGCGCACCACCTGAGGCAAAAACCAGCTCAAATAATAACTAAAGTTGATTTAATATTGTCTAGTTTAAAGCTAGGCAAGCTTGTTGTTATTTAAATCCATTTATTTGATATTTAATCGTATCAATTAGATGGATTTTTAATTTGGTCTACTTATTTGCATAATTCCATTAGTATTCATAAAATTGTAATGTCATCTTTTCTATATACCTTCTCTGTATATGTTAGTTAGCGAACATACAGTGCGTAATATAGGCAATAAAGTAGCAAAATTAAAAATTTTGTTTATTAAGGTAGCTAAAGTATGGATGCACTGCCCAATCCGCGACAGAATCATTTACTCGATACGTTATTAGCCAGTGAATATGATCGCTTATTTCCCAATCTTGAATTAGTTAATTTACCTTTAGGCCAAGTTCTGTATGAGTCTGGTGAGCAGCTAGAGTTTGTATATTTCCCTACCAATAGTATTATTTCTTTGCTGTATGTCATGGAAAATGGCGCATCGGCTGAAATCGCCATTGTCGGCAACGAAGGTATATTGGGCATCTCGCTTTTTATGGGCGGCGAAACAACACCTAGCCGCGCAGTAGTGCAAAGTGCAGGTGTTGGCTACCGTTTAAAAGGCAGTTTATTAAAAGCTGAATTTAATCGTGCAGGCCCTGTACAACGCTTATTACTGCGCTACACACAGGCATTAATTACCCAAATGGCACAAACGGCGGTATGCAATCGACATCATTCGGTGGAGCAACAATTATGTCGCTGGCTTTTACTCAGTTTAGATCGGCTGGAAAGTAACGAGTTATCGATGACACAGGAACTGATTGCTAACATGCTGGGTGTGCGCCGTGAAGGGGTTACCGAAGCAGCCTGCAAATTGCAAACGGCTGGGTTAATTCATTATAGTCGCGGCCACATTACGGTGATTGATAGGCCAACGTTAGAAAAACGCAGTTGCGAATGTTATGAAGTAGTCAAAACAGAATTCGAGCGTTTACTACCGTCCCTGCATGGCATTGCCAAATAATCGAAATGTCGTGTTGCAAAAAATATACACACTTCAAGTTATTGAATTAAATAATATTTTATGTACGCTAAAGCACAGACGAATTTATACGGCTAAGGATAATTAATGTATTAATGAACTGTACGATACAACTTAGAAGGCTGATTTTTCATGACAAATGAAATCACACCCAGTATGCAACAACCCTTATATAGTGATCAAACAATTGCTAATGAAGAAGCAATTCAAGGTGCAGAAGCTTCGTTTAATCATACACAGCTTGAGAATAAAACGGATGCAAACTTTACGCCAGAAGCAAGAATTTTAAAAGACTATTTTTATAAAGAAAAAAATAGAGCAGAAATTGCATTGAATTCAATTAGCGATGCCGTTTTTTGCACCGATATTGATGGCAATATTGATTACCTGAATATTGCTGCAGAAAAGATAACTGGCTGGTCGCGCGAAGAGGCCAGTGGCCGACCCAGCCATCAAGTATTTAATATTATTAATGGCACTACACGACAAGCTGCGCCTAATCCAGTCAGTTTGGTTCTGCAATCCAACAAACCCAATGGCTTAGCAGCCGACACCGTTTTAATCAAACGCGATGGTAGCGAAGTGGCTATAGAAGATTCCGCGTCGCCTATTCACAACTGGGATGGCCAATTGACAGGGGTGGTGGTAGTTTTTCACGACGTGAGCGAAGCGAAAGCCATGTCGATGAAAATGGCGCATTTGGCACAGCATGATTTTTTAACCAATTTACCCAACCGGGTTTTACTTAACGACCGTATTGCGCAAGCCATTACAGCGGCTGATCGACATAATACGCAATTGGCTTTGCTGTTTCTAGATTTAGATAATTTTAAGCATATTAACGATTCTTTAGGCCATGAAATAGGTGACAAATTATTGCAATCGGTGAGTCAACGTTTAAACAACTGTGTGCGGCATGCCGATACGGTGAGCCGTCAGGGTGGGGACGAGTTTATTATTTTATTGGGTGAGAACAAAAATGGAAAAGACGCTGTTTTAACGGCTGAAAAAATATTAGAAGAACTCACCTTAGCGCATACCGTAGAAAACTCCCAATTGCACATTAGTGCCAGCATTGGTATCAGTATTTACCCAGATGATGGCTTAGATGCGGAAACCTTGATTAAAAATGCAGATACTGCGATGTACGTTGCCAAGCAAAAAGGGCGTAATAACTACCAGTTTTTTAAAAATGCCATGAATATACGTGCGGTGCAACGCCTAAATATCGAGGCCAATTTGCGCATTGCGTTAGAAAAGCAGCAGTTTGTATTGCATTATCAACCCAAAATAAATCTAATCAACAAGCAAATTATAGGGGTTGAGGCCTTGTTACGCTGGCAACATGAGGAATGGGGTGAGGTGCTACCGGCAAACTTCATCGCTGTTGCTGAAGAGTCTGGTTTAATTGTGCCGCTTGGCCGCTGGGCGATGCGAGAAGCTTGCTATCAAGCCAAGCATTGGGTAGATATTGGCCTGCCAGCAATCATTGTGGCGGTGAATATTTCTGCAAAAGAGTTTTTGCAACAAGATTTTATAGAATGCGTACGTGCGGTGTTAGCTGAAACGCAACTACCTGCACATTGCTTAGAACTAGAAATTACCGAAACGGTGTTAATGCATGACGCAAAAAGCAGCATTACCAAATTACAAGCGCTAAAAAGCATGGGCATCACAATAGCCGTAGATGATTTCGGTACGGGCTATTCTAGCTTGAGTTATTTGCAACAATTTCCCATTGATGTGCTGAAGATTGACCAATCGTTTGTACAGCATATTAAGTCCTCATTGGATGAGGGCATTATTGTGTCTGCCATCATTAGCATGGGAAACAGCCTTAAATTAAAGGTAATTGCAGAAGGCATAGAGAATCAAATGCAATTAGACTTCTTAAAGACACGAAACTGCCAAGAGGGTCAGGGTTACTTTTTTAGCCCTGCATTAACCGCAGAGGCGTTTGCATTGGTACTTTCAAACTCTTGTGCAACTTTGGCGATATTAAATTAAGGCCATATTAAATTAAGGCAAGACTAAATTAATTTAATCATTCGACATTTTATGTTAATTAGCGCACAGATAAGCCGCACTAAGTAGCTCAAAATAAACTTTCTTAACTGTGATTCATCAACTGGGATCCGCCCATCATTGATAGTTTCACACTAAAAAAGGAAATGCATATGAGCTACCAAGACAAAGACACTTACGGCATGTACAACAGTAATAATGGCGATGGCCCAGGCCCAGAATTAATGGGCGCCAATACACTAATTGGCAACGATGTTTACAGCCAAAATGATGAGGATTTAGGCGATATTAAAGAAATTATGTTAGATACCAAAAACGGCAAAGTTTGTTACGCAGTTTTATCTTACGGTGGATTTTTAGGCATGGGTGAAAAACTATTTGCCGTGCCATGGCAAGCATTAACTTTAGATACAGAGAACAAAAGATATGTGTTGAATGTTGATACCGACAAGCTAGAATCAGCGCCTGGCTTTGATAAAGACCATTGGCCAAATATGGCAGATGAAACTTGGGCTAATAACGTTCATCATTTTTATGGTACTGATAAAAACGGTGGCGTTTCAAATAACTCTAGAATGTAATCAATTATATAAATTTAAGCTTCTCCCCACGTTATCCCTGCGTGGTTGGGCTCTCAGAAATGAAAGCCCTTTTTTTAGCTTATTAACGACTATTTAATGGTGATTAAAACTTCAAATGTGATTTGCTGACAATTTTACGTATCTCGTTAGAACGCTGAAAAGGCGCCGCCACAATCATTAGTATTGCTCCGCCATCAATCTTATCTTTGTACTTATTTAAATCAGTATTAAACAGATTAACACCAAACACAGCAGCACCAATTGCCGAAGCCACGGCACCAAAAATGGTGGTAATACCAACAATCGTCATCCAATGCACTCCCATAGAAACCTCTATCCAAGGTTGAAAGTAGTGCATATACAGGCCAACCAAAAAGCCAGCTGCAGCTCCAAACATGGTGCCTCTTTCGCCGTCATTCACCATATTGGTAGATTCAATGGTACTTACCGCCTGCAATTTCCCAAGATCGGTGCCAGGCTTCGCTAAAAAACTAATGTTTTTGTTATCCACACGTGCCAGCAATAGAGATTCAGCAACTTGATTGGCTGTTTTAACATCTGGTAATAAAAACTTTAATTTAGGTTTCATGTTTACTTTCTAGGTATAAAAGCTGTTAGCCAGCTGAAAAAATCAAAGTGGTTTGAGGTTTTTGTTGTGATATGTTGTCATGCCTTGCAACATATTTTGTACATTACGTAGGTGCTTATCAGCCCTGTCTTTTTTTATTTTTTGTAAGTCATCTGCATCCTCGTCCAAATTATTTCGCTTTACATCTAAATTATCTAAAGGCTTATGGTTAAAACGAGCTTTTTGTTGCCTCGGCTTACCCTTTAATTCAGGCCAGTTATCATCATTCCTATCTCTATGCATTTTCAAATCCTTTCCCCCAACAACATCAACAATTAACAACAACTTTTTTGGCTATTTATCTAGTAACGATCTATTCTGGAATAGGGTTTGGCTTGATAAAGATGCCCATCGATATTCACTTGCTTGTCTTGCCAATCAGTCAATTGATGCTCTGCTTCTGCTCGATCAATGCCATACATCACTTGAATTTTGCCTGCTAGATGATCGCGTTTTCCGTCAATTGCCTCTAATTGGTCATCGGTTATTTTCTCCCAATTTTGTCTAATGTGGCTTTTAAACTCTGTCCAATTACTTTCTATTTGGTCCCAATGCATTTGCAATCCTTTCTGATAATTACTTTATTGTTTACTCGCCTTTTTATACTGGCAATTTAATCATTAGATTAAAGCTCAACAGTTAAAATGTCTGTGTGCTAACGCACATATCCTTAATTTTCATGTGTATAATTTTTACGATTAAGCAGCTAAAAACTTTTTATTTTCTAAGGTTAATATAGCATTAATTGAATTAGTTTCAGTTTCAAAACAGGCTGTAGCATGCTCCCAATCCACCACAGACCACCATGCTTTAAGATAATCTGGTCGGCGACTTTCATATTGCAAATAATAAGCATGCTCCCACACATCATTAAGCAAAACTGGTTGTAGGTTTTGCATCAATGGGTTGTCATGCCCAGTCGTAGTTATAATTCGCAGCCTGCTATCTTGTTTAAAACCTTTAACCAGCCACACCCAGCCAGACCCAAATAATTGAGCACCGGCTTCTTCAAATAGCTTTTTAAACTCTGACAAACTACCAAAGTCGCGATTAATCGCTTCGCGCAACAATCCCTTAGGTTCGCTAACGTTAAATGGTTTAATGGCGCGCCAGAATAGACTATGGTTGACGTGGCCACCAGCATTATGGTGAACGGCTGTATTAATTGCTGCGGGTAACTGACCAAGATTGCACAACAGCCATAACGCTGAATAGACTTGTAAATCAGGATAGTCCGTCAAAGCTTCGTTGAGTTTTTTAACATAGCTTGCATGGTGATTGTCATGGTGCAAAATCATGGTGCGTGAATCTATGTAGGGTTCTAATGCAGCGTAATCATATTTTAAAGGCGGCAGCTGATGCTTTCTGCTCTCGGCTTTTACCGACTTATTTAATTTTTTTTCTAACGCATTGACTGATTCATCCATGATTAATGTTCCCAAAAAATAATTCTTGAGTGAAAAATACGCTTTTCAATCTACTTGGTCTGTTCGCTACCGAACAAAGTTTATCGCTATTGATTAATACTGTCAGTCCGTTAGCGCACATAGGCACTGTTTGCATTTGAAAATAAACTAATATCTGTCAGTGTTTGCTAACGTACAGACAGGTTATCTGTATTAAGTTAATTTGTTACTTAGAGTGATTCTTTGTAGCCCTCGACATTTGGAATGGTCGTCAATTTTCCCCGTGCCGCCTGTTGCTTTTTTTACAACATAACAGTGCCAAAATAAAGGAAGTGTTGCGTGCCAACCAATCAAGCTGTTTTTGGTAGTAATAGACTACTCAATTTAGTTACCGATACTTGTCGCAAAGGTTTTGTTCATCATTGCGAGTTAGTTAGTCTAAACCTAGGGGATGTGCTTTATAACCCAGGCGATTTCATTGCCCATATATACTTTCCCGTAAAAGGAATTATTTCGTGGGAAAAACAAATAATTGGCAGTCCGTATTTAGTAATCACACTGATAGGCAATGAGGGCATGTTGTCTATCGGTTTAATATTAGACGTTAATATCTCACCCTGCCGTGCAGTGGTGCGTAAGGCAGGGTTTGCCTTGCGTATCCCTGTGTCTGCTTTCGTGCATCAACTGGAGCATAATCCACCGCTCAGATTAGTGTTGAAAAATTATGCTTTTGTGGCTTATAGCCAAGCAGTACAAGCAGCCGCCTGCAATTTGTTTCACCAACTAGAAAATCGTTTAGCACGCTTGTTATTAATGTTTCAAGATCGAGCAAAATCAGATGAGTTACATATTACGCAAGAATTATTGGCGCAAATGTTGGGTGTGCGCAGGGTAGGTGTTACTAAAGCAGCAGGCTCGCTACAACGTCAAAATTTAATTAGTTATAGTCGTGGCAATGTCATTATTCATGATACCAATGGCTTAAAAGCTTTGTCATGTGTTTGCTATCAAAGCGACAAACTCACTTATGCTAATATTTTGCATACCCAAACTAACTATATTGCGGACGTTCTTCCTATTCAATTGCCTATTTAGCGACACCCACCAGACTTTAAAAAGTTTCTAAATCTAGAAAGTTTATAAGTCTAGTGGGTAATCAATAAGCTTAATATTAAAGCCCTTGCTAACTACTTGGCTTTAAGTCGCATATCGTTTTTAACAGAAGTGACGCCTTTAACTTCGCGTGCAACTTGTGCCGCTTTTGCAATATCGGCCTCAGAGTTTACAAAACCACTTAATTGCACAACGCCTTTAAAAGTTTCTACATTAACCTCAGCAGACTTTAAAGTTTCCTCATTCAAAATAGCCGCTTTTACCTTGGTGGTAATCACTGTGTCATCAATATATTCACCTGTTCCTTCTTTGCTAGATGTAGAAGCACATCCCAACATGGCTGCAAAGCCGAGTGCTAATAGTAAAGCTACAATCATTTTAAATTGTTTCATTTTGTAATCTCCATATAAATTTAAGTAAATTGCGGATTTCATCCATCATGAATATTTCCACGTAACGTTTGATAGCCTTGACACAATCATCATCCACTAAAATTTAAATTCGCTCTGTGCGCTAGCATACTTAACTAAAACTTTTGGCTGTATATCGTTAAATAAAACAACGCTAAATAAATTAGCTGCTAGCATGCATTGTGCACTAAGTCTAAACATTAACCTTATTTTTTAGAGCGCCGCGAATGTTCAATAACAAAAGACCTATTTGCATGAGAATAAGTGCGTAAGCACCATCATGCCAGCCCCATAACACCCATAAAAAATTGCTGATAATGAAGCTCCAAAAACCTAAACCGCGTTTTTGTTTGGTTTGAGAAGCAACCAGCCATGCGGACATTAAAGTCGTGGCCATGGCTGGCCATTGTAAAAAATTGAAACCTATATCAGGCAAAGCAGCGTGTTAAAGAAAACGTATTAAAGATTATTTGCTGGCTGCAAAAGCTTGTTTTAAACCTTCAGCCACAAATTTTTGCGCTTCTTTTGCTTTATCCACCACGGCTGCCATGCCAAAAAACTCATGAGTCACGCCTTCATAGTTTTGATAACGCACGACAACGCCGGCTTTTTTCAATAGATCGGCATAAGCCTTGCCCTCGGAACGTAAGGGATCAATTTGCGCCGTTATAATCGTAGTCGGTGGCAAGCCTTTTAAATCTTTCTCACTGAGCAGCGAGATTAAGTGATTGTCACCATCTGCTGGTGACTTTAAATATTGTTTAAAAAACCACTGCATGCCAGCGCGATCTAAGGGTTTGGGTTTGGCTTTGGCATTTTCTACATAAGAAGCGGTTTCTAGATTATCGTCCGCTATTGGATAAACCAATACTTGATAAATAGGCATTTGCATTTTATGCTCACGCGCCATTACACTCACCGCAGCCGCCATATTACCGCCAGCACTTTCACCGACAAGTGCAATGCGTTTGGTATCGCCATTCAATTCTTTAGCGTGTTCTAATACCCATTTATAAGCAGCATGTGCGTCATCATGGGCGGCGGGAAATTTATGTTCTGGGGCTTGACGATAATGCGCTGAAACCACCACTGCATTTGTCGCATTGACCAAAGCGCGCGGGCTTGCGTCATAAGTATCTAAATCTGCAATAACCCAACCACCACCGTGATAATACACAATCACGGGAAACGGCCCTTCTCCTTTGGGCGTGTAAATCCGAATTGGAATTTG
>JANMBK010000095.1:0-1533 GCA_031360365.1 Methylophilaceae bacterium | reverse complement strand
GCGCTGCGTGCTTTAAAAACTTCAGATATGGAATTTGCAGTGCATATTTTGGAGCAGTTGCCTGCGCAAGTTGTGCGACAGAACTGGCCATATGGCGTGCTGCTATAAATTTTTATGAACCAGTATTTAACAATTAATATTTCATTAAGGTTTTAAATGGCGTTTGAAAAATTCCCAGAATGGCAATGGCAAATACCAAGCCACTTTAATATTGGCGTGGCGTGTTCAGACAAGCATCTAGGTTCTCCACACGCCGACAATATTGCCATGATTGTAGAAGATGACGTACTTGGCACTTCTCAAATCACTTTCACCGAGCTTGCGCATAAAACCGACCAATTTGCACAATTGTTACGCAATCTAAAAGTAAAAGTGGGCGATCGCGTATTGATTCGCTTACCGAATAGTTTAGATTACCCAATTGCTTTTCTTGGCGCCATGAAAATGGGTGCGATTTCAGTGCCAACTTCAACGCTATTAACCGCAGAAGAAGTCGCTTATTTGGCTAAAGATTCGGGTGCAACAGTGCTGGTGACAGACGCGCCAGCTTGGTATGCGATGGAAGCGCAATTAGTCAATGGCTTAAAAGATATGCCAAATTTAAAGCATATTTTGTTATCACAAACCACGGATACTGCGCCGCATGGCCACTTAAATCTGCTTAGCTTAGAAAACAGCTTGGCAGTTACGCACAAGTGCGACAAACCTTATAAAACCAAATCGGAAGACCCGGCGTATTTAGTTTACACAAGCGGCACTACAGGTTACCCAAAAGGCGTGTTACACGCGCACCGCGCCCTGCTTGGCCGCCAGCCTGCTGCGCAGTATTGGTTTAAATATACTGAAGGCGAAAACGTGGATACAAATAAAAACCAAAAGCCTGACCGCATCATGCACTCTGGCAAGTTCAATTGGACTTACGTGCTTGGCTCTGGCCTCATGGATCCGCTGTATTTAGGCAAAACCGTCATCGTACACGAAGGCAAAAACGACGCGCAAGTGTGGCTGAATTTGATTCAAAAACATCAAGCCACCATTTTTATTGGCGTGCCAACCATTTATCGGCAAATTTTGCAAAAAACCACAGCAACTCAAGCCGAAATCCCCAGCTTGCGCCATTACATGAGCGCGGGCGAGCACTTGTCGGACGAAGTACTCAGCCAATGGCATACGCGTTTTGGCGTAGATATTTATGAAGCCGTTGGTATGAGTGAGTTTTCTTACTACTTATCTCAAAGTCAATATCGTGCTATACGTCCTGGGTCGGCTGGATTCCCGCAGCCTGGTCACATCATTAAACTGCTTAATCCTGAAACGCTTAAAGAAGTTGCAATGGGTGAAGAAGGCATGATTTCTGTGCCGCTAGACGATCCTGGTTTATTTTTACGTTACTGGAACTTAGAGGTAGAAACTACCAAATATAAGCATGATGGCTACTTTTTCACCGGAGATTACGCCAAATACGATGTTGATGGTTATATTTGGTTTTTAGGCCGTAAAGATGACATTATCAAAAGTTTTGGCTACCGCGTA
>JANMBK010000010.1:0-12183 GCA_031360365.1 Methylophilaceae bacterium | reverse complement strand
AACATGCGCATTGTTTTGTCTGTATTTATTGATGCTACTACCAAGGTGTTGCACAGACTGCTTGAAATGCAAGCCTCCCGTACTGTCGACCTCATAAATACTGAAATTTCCACTGCCATAATTGGCGACGGCTAACAAGCGTTCTGCAGCGTCTAGCGCAAGATAGCACGGATGATCACCAAAGCTATCGACTTGATCTAATAGCGTTAAATTTGACTCACTTTGACTTAAAGCAAAAGATTTAAGCTTGCCATTCATGGTGTCTTCAACAGAAAAAATTAGCGTTCTGGCACGGTTTGCAACCACGAAAGAAGGGTTTTTTATAGCGCTAGCCACCAATTGAGTACTTAATGTCATATTGTCTTGATTGAAGTTAAGCAGCTCGATGCCCTGATTTTTTGCATCAGCGTATGTGCCGATGAGGTATGCGCTAAGTTGAGCGGCTTGATTATTGGCAAGCACCGCAGTATTTACCTGATGCGTAAATAAAATTAAAGCAAGCCCAATTATTGGGAGCGCGTATTTCATGGCAATTCCCACCATAACAAGATTAAGCAAGGTTTCGAGGTAAGCACAAACTAAACCATAAGTATTTTAGTCAACATTAAACCTAAATTGTTTATCTATTAAAAGTACTCAGCCCTTACTGCTACTGTTTTTGCTGGGTGCATTTAATTGTTTCGTTATCTTGTTTAGTCTTAGTCGTGCTTTGGTTAAAACAGTTTACTACAATGCACTAGCTATAATAGCGTCCTCGCTAAGTGATTTTTTTGATTGCTTGGTTTTAAACTTTTCTGCAAAGCTTACTGCCAGAATACCTGCGCAAAGTTTGATTTCACTCAACCCTCCTTACTGTAACCACGGCTTCAGATGCCTTATTATGCACAATAAAAAAATTGGAAAACGAAAAAAACCGTTGCTGAAGGGCTAAAAGTAGTGAAAGAAGAGTCACAATTTATGGCTGTGGATAAGAATTTGACCCAGAATTATGTCAGGACGATGTTTAAGACGTTTATCAAGAGTTTTCAATATTCCGAAAACAAGAGTCACTAGAGGATCGCTGAATGCTTTGGTGGAACATGTGGCATTTTAATCGGATGGCTGTGGCTAAGCATCCGCTAGCAGCGCATTGAGTAGAGCTGCTTTCTCATCAACTTAGGCATGGGAGCCATTGTCCGCTGTTTGCATAAGTTATACATAAACCCACCAAACTTACTAGACTTAATCAGCAAATTTTCAAATATGATCATTCAATCGTTTTTGTTTAAGTAGTCCCAACTTCCACTATATGCCCCGTTCAATTTGAACAACAACAAATCGGTCATTGATAATTGTCTATGTTATTGGGGGAAGTCCACTTTGACTGTTTTAACGCACCGACATATTTTGTTTTGCTGGTTATCCTCAGTGGTGATTTTTATGTTTTGGTTGCTTGTTCGCTTAAGTGAAAGTCCAGTGATTAAAGATAAAGAATTATTTAGGGGATAATTGCAATATAGATTTAAAAATTTGACACGTAGCTTGATTTTTTAAATACTTAAATTAGTACTATTGAAAAATCTATTCGCTCCCGGCCTTTTGTCTTAGCATGCCTCCCTGCCAAAGTAAATATGGCTTATAGCTGGTTATGCAATGCCTCTCTTTTCAAAATGAGGCATGGAAAATTTGTAACTTTTCGATTTGAAAAAAGATATGGATACTTACTAATTTTAGAAGGTGTGCAAGCGAAAGTAATAGATCATCACTTTGAACGTTGTAGAAACTCAAGTAGGAACGGTAGATAGCTAAGGCTTACAAAGGTTTCGGCCAAAAGCCGTCATTAACTAATTTAAAATTCACCGCATCAATACCATTTCGTTCATTTTTTAAATGATATTGCTGTATTATCAACTTGATGATTAACCACACTTGGGCCAACACCTCAGCGTGTTGTAGTAAGGAACCAACTTTGGTCACTAAACAATGAGCGAGTTAGAAACCAAACCGCCAGAAGCTCCTATCGAACAGGATTGGGGTTCACGCAATCACGTTCAGACTTTGGTGCTGATGCTGGCGACTATATTAGGGGTTTACTTATGCTATCAATTGGCGGTGCCATTTCTATCAGTGCTAATTTGGGCGCTAACATTGGCAGTGATGTTCACCCCTTTGCAGCAGTGGCTTGAATCAAAGCTCAAGCACCCCAATTTGGCTGCGCTCACTTCTATCTTATTAATAGGTTCGATAGTCATTATTCCCACTTTGCTCATTGGTGAGCAGCTGCTTACGCAAGTAGTAAAAGGGTCGCAGCTAGTTGAGACGAAACTAAACACTGGCGATTGGCGACGCATGTTCGAAGCGCAACCACAGCTAGCATCAATTGTGACCAAAATTGATCAGTACGTTAATTTCCCGGACATCATTAAAACGCTTAACACCAAGCTGGGTAACACTGCTGGCGCTATTGTTAAAGGCTCGATCTTTCAAGTGATAGGGCTTATCCTAGTTTTTTATATGCTTTTCTTTTTCCTGCGTGATCGCCATTGGGCGCTAAAGTCGATTACTTCATTGTCACCGCTCTCAAAGGCCGAGATGGATAAATTGTTTAACCAAGTGGGCGATACTATCCACGCAACTGTTTATGGCACGTTTGCTATTGCGGCTGTACAGGGCGCTTTGGGCGGATTAATGTTTTGGTGGCTAGATCTGCCAGCACCCTTTTTGTGGGGCTTGGTGATGAGTTTTTTAGCCATAGTGCCTATGTTAGGCGCCTCTGTTGTTTGGGCACCCGCGGCGCTCTTTCTGGCTTTAGAAGGTAACTGGGGCAGTGCACTTCTACTTACCTTTTGGGGCATGCTGATAGTAGGCACCATCGACAATCTACTTAGGCCAGTTCTTGTTGGAAATCGGCTAAAGCTGCATACCATTTTGGTTTTTATGTCAGTAATCGGTGGACTGCTTCAATTTGGCCCCGCTGGCCTTATTTTAGGCCCTGTGGCGCTAGCTGTTACCATTGCCTTGTTAGAGATTTGGTTTAAGCGAAACTCAGTTGAGGGTGTGAAAAGTTAAGATGATCAATCTTGACTGGCCAAGTAACGCACATTTTTTAGCACAAAGCATGTTTCAAGGAACAATGCCAGCACGTAATAGCGATGCGCACAAAGGCCTGTTTAGTAGCGTAGCAAATATAAGCGGCGTTACGGGTATGGTGGGTGAGCACAATTACATGCACCTGTTTTGGGTTAATTGGCAGTGCAGCCCAGTTTTTAAGGAACAACTGCTTAATGCCTTGAAGCAGGCCGCAGTCAATCATAATGCGCTTTTCGCCAGATTTTGTTTCACTAGCGTTTTGTTTCACTAGTGTTTTGTTTCACTAGTGAGTAGATATTTAGAGCCAGTCACTGTGCCTGTTGCGCCTAAAAATGTGAGTTTCATTCTAATTTTCCTTATTGAGTGATACTCGGTGTTCCTCAAGTTTGGCTCTATAGTTCTCGGCTACGTCAAAATCTAAAAAAAGCGCATAGCGCGCATGTGTGCCGAGTATTTTTCGCGCATGTTTGATTGGACAAAAATATTGCTCAGTGCGCCCAACAATTTCGCTAATATAGGCGATCATGCCGCTACCGTAGGCACAGTAAGTACAGTGAAATTTTTCAATAAAATTAAGGTATTGCAGATTTTGTCGATCAAAAATAATGTAATCAGCGCGGCGTACTTTTTTAATGCCGTAAATTGGGAAGCAAGTAATCTGATAAAAAGTAACAAATAAATCGGTTACCAGTAGCGGAATAATCATCGAGTAAATAATCGGCCCAGTAATCAGGTTCTGTGGCCTATCGGTGACTAGCCAACGAAAGAAATTCTTTTTAAGCTTCTGGTGAGCGTGCTTGATAGATTGTTCAAACTCTACGCGCTTACCTTTTATTTGAAAAAATATGCTGGATTGCTGCTCGCTAAGTACAGAGCGTAACTCGTCTTCTAATATTGTTATCTGATTTAGTAGTTGTTGAATGCGGTCGTCCATAGTCGTCTCCATTATTCTAGTTAGCTAGTATTAAGTATGCGACATAAACTCCAAGTGCTGATAAACATAGTTTAGCAGTCAGGCGTCAGTAAATAAGTACGTGCTAACACGCATAGCTTAAGCAATCTGATAATTAAGGTGGTGCAATGTGCCAAGTAGTTTTATGATTGTTGTGAGATGATATGAGGCATAGCAAGCACAATATTGATAAAGAAACTTCACCCAAGTCTATTAAAAACAGGCTAGGTGTGCATCCTGACGTAGTTAAGCTTGGCTTTGTCAGCTTGCTAACCGATCTCAGTTCTGAGATGATATTTTCAGTATTTGCGATTTTTTTTACGACCATTGTTGGTGCTTCGGCAGCCTTGCTGGGCTTGATTGAGGGCCTGGCAGACCTATCAGCTTCTTCCCTAAATTACTTTTCTGGCTGGTTATCAGATAAAACTGGCAAACGCAAAATCTTCGCACTCGCGGGTTACGGGTTTTCTACCTTGGCAAAAATCATTTTGTTGGTATCTAGCTCAGTGGCTGGCTTAGCTACTTTTCGTGTGATTGAACGCTTGGGCAAAGGCTTTCGTGGGCCGCCGCGTGACGCTTGGCTTTCGGCAGTGGCGGGCACTGAAAGGAGGGGCTACGCATTCGGCGTGCATAAGGCCTTAGATAAAACAGGCGCTATTTTTGGCCCTTTAATCGCCTACGGCTTACTTACTTGGCTGGGCGACGGTGCAACTACTTACCAAATTTTATTTTGGTTAGCGATGGTGCCTGCGGTGCTAAGTATTGTGGCTTTGAGTTTCATTAAAGATCAGCCCGCAACACAACGCCGACACGAGAATATGTTTGAGACTTGGAAAGTGCTCAGTCCACAATTTAAGCGTTATTTAATCTCAGCAGGGATTTTTTCACTGGCCTATTTTAGCTTTGGTTTTTTGTTGCTGCGTGCTCACAGTGTTGGTTTCTCAATTAAAGATACCGTTTTGTTATACGCTTTATTCAATATCGCCTGTGTGATAGTTGCCCCTCCAATAGGCAAGCTGAGTGATAGTGTGGGCAGGGCGCGTATGATTTTGTTAGGCTACCTGACTTACTTGTTTATGTGCCTAGGTTTTGTCTTTGTAGTTACAAAATGGCAAATTATTGTTTTGTTCGTTTTTTATGGCGTGTTTTACGCGATTGACGAAGCTCAAAACAAAGCCTTTATTGCTGATATTGAGCTAGAGCGCCGTGCTTCAGCCATTGGTATGTATAACTTTGTAGCTGGCATTGTCTATTTACCAGCGTCATTACTGGCAGGGGCAGTGTGGATAATAAACCCCGCAAGCCCTTTCATTGCGGCAGCGTGTCTAGCGTTTATTGCAATTGTGGTGTTTCTTGTTTTACGACCAGATAGACAGCAGGCTTCCGACGCACTCTCCAAAAATGCTTAATCTAGATTATCCATTGGCGCAAGCAGAAGCTAGCGACCGATTGGAAAAGCCTTAAAGCCCAAGTAAACCGCTGGCAGCGCTATAGCAGGCTGCGCTGGAGCGAGGAAGATATTGTTAGGTCACTTCGTATTTGAATACTTACTATTACAATTTTATTAGCACCCAACCAACGGCCTTATCACAGACTAAAGATTTTAATGGTTAGATGATTAAAAATAAGGAACGATGAGTCGCTATGTCAAATATAAGTAAAAATCAAAGGATGATTTTCAAGTTGCAATGGAGGCGGAGCTGGCTCAATTGGCGATGAGACGCAAAGTTAAATGAATCCTAAAGACTAATTTCGTCGGTAATGACGCTGGTGCTGCTATCTACTGGGCAGAGAATTTTTTTGTATGTAAAAGACTTTTTTAAAAAAACTTAATGCCAAATTTAATGCCAATGCATAACACTCATCTAATTTTTAGCCGTTATGCGGCGCTTGAATATTCGCCAAAATAACGGGGTTTTTACGCATGATGGGGGTAATTTCGTCATCTGGATAGCCAACCACAATAGGCGCAACAACAGAAAATTTTTCTGGAATATTCAGCTTGATTTTTGTTTCTGGCGTGTTTAGAGCAGGTAAGGCACTACCAATAACGCATGTGCCAAGTCCCATAGCACATGCTGCTAACATAAAGTTTTCTGCGGCTAGCCAGCAATCTGCGGCGTAAGAAGGCGCGCTAATTTTGCCACAAATCAGGATAAGCGTACTTGCATCATAAAAAACATTAAAATCAGGGTAACTAAAAATATCAAACGAATGACCAGCGTGTTCTAGGCCTTTTTCTTGCGCCTCTGCAACAAACAGTGGCTTGGCTTCATCAGATAAGCTTCGTAACAAAGCCTTATCTTGAATGATGACGAATGCCCAAGGCTCTTGGTGGATTGCTGTAGGCGCGTGTACTGCCGCTACTAGCAGGATACTAATGGTGTTTCTATCAACCCTGCGCGCCTTATAGCTACGCACTGATCGCCGCGCCAGTATCGTTTCAAAAATGGTCATTTCAACTTTAGGTAATGGCATATCTATTTACCTCACTTACATATTCTGTATAAGGGATTAGGCACAGTAACAAGAATTTTCTTGCTAGGTAATCCGCGCAAGCACGTATGTTGAGGATATATTTCAGAGGTAGAGGGGTGTGCTACGTTTGAAGCAATAAAATATTAAGTTCTAGAGTCGCCTTCATGCACAATACGTGCAAGATCGAGCAAGTTGACCGCACCAGTTTTTTGCATAATTTTTGATTTGTGAATTTCTACCGTGCGGTGGCTAATGCCAAGTTGGCGAGCAATATGCTTGTTGGGATGACCCTGCACGGCTAGCAGAATCACTTCGCGTTCACGCTCAGTAAGGTTAGCAAGGTGTGACAAGGCTTCTTGGTGGTTGGCATTATCTGATAATACTCGTTCAGATTGCTGAATTGCAGCCCGTACAGAAATTAAAAGCTTTTCACGCGTCACCGGCTTGGTGAGAAAATCCACCGCACCCGCCTTCATGGCTTGTACGCCCATAGGAATATCGCCATGTCCAGTGAGGAAAATAATAGGCAGCAAGATGTTACGCTCCAATAGCGCTTTATGTAATTCGATACCATTCATACCTGACAATCGGATATCTACTATGGCGCAGCCACGACATTCTGGCGTATGTGTGGCAAGAAAAGTCTCAGCGCTGTCGAAAACTTGCACGGCAATGTTTTCTTGCTCAATCATCAGCGATAAGGAATCCCGAATTGCAACATCATCATCTACAATAAAAACCGTGGAGTTAGCAATGCTCATAGTGTCAACAACCTCATGATGCGAATGGTATCGTAAAGTGAAATGTCGCACCAGCTTTGGTGTTTGACTCAAACCAGAGCTGCCCGCCATTGGCCTCAATCAGTGCGCGGCTAATGGCTAGCCCCATACCAATACCAGTTGGCTTGGTGGTAAAAAAAGGCTCAAATATACGCTTAGCGGTTTCAGGCGTTAAGCCAGGCCCGCTATCTTTCACCGTGGCGTGCGCCATGCTCGTATTTTTATGTGTACGCACCTGCACGGCAATTTCATTATCTGCGACTCCCGCAAGGCGCATGGCTTCCACCGCGTTTCTTAGCAGATTCACCAGTACTTTTTGTACTTGAATACGATTTGCCAACACGGCGGGCATTTTTCTTTGTAAAAGCAAAATGGGCTGAAAGTTGTTATAACCATCACACTTGGCAATGGTTAAGGCTTCTTTCACACAGATATTCAAATCAAAGCGCTCGGTAATTAAATCACCCTCATGCAAAAAAGCTAGCAGCTCGTGCAAGCTAGCGCCTGCACGCTGTGCTTGAGTTACGCAGCCTTCTAGTGCGCGCTTTAATTTTTCGGGGTTTGCGTTATTAGGTTCACTTAGTGCGTGCAATGCCACCTCACTATAGGCGGAAATAGCCGCCAGTGGCTGATTAAGCTCATGCGCAATGGCAGAGGCGGTACGCGCTGCCACTTGTTGTTTAAACACAGTTTGAGTTTCAGCACGCTCTGTTTGCAGGGTTTTTTCCAGCACTTTCTGTTCGGTAACGTCTCGTACTATCCCCATAAGCCTTTTTGGCAGCCCATCTTCAAATAGCATTTTGCCGATTACAGACAACCATCGTTCAATACCATCATTAGGGTTGGTGATGCGATACTCAATGTTGTATTCACCATTACCCGCTGCATCAAAGCAACGATCAAGTTCAACTTGTCTGGCGGCCCGATCTTCTGGATGAATTGCAGCTACAAATTGCTTGTAACTAATGGATTTGTTCGCTTTTCCTCCCCAAAGCTCTAGCATTTTTTCATCATAATCAAACATCATTTTATTTGGATCTAAGTCAAAAATGCCAAATTTTGCAGCTTGTTTGGCTAACCGCAATCTTTCTTCGCTGGCACGCAAAGCTTGCTCTGCCTCACGATGTTTTTGTGCGGGATATAATGTAATCAGGATGTAAACATGCCCTTGTGTTTCTATAGAACTAAGGCCAATATCCACCGCCAGTTTTTTGCCACTACTACTCGACACGAAAAGATCTGTACCATTGCCCTTATAGCGCATTTCTGGACTTTTGAAAAAGGCATCGCGGTTTTCACGGAATTGATCTGGAATGAGCGCCTCAACGCTAAGCCCAAGCACGGCCTCCTCGCTATATTCTAGTAGCTGTAGCGCAGCAGTATTGGCCTCAACCACATAGCCAGTATCATTTACCAGCCACATAGCATCGAGCGCAGCATCAAATAGCGTTCCAAAACTTAAGTCTTTTAAAGGGTTTGCCAATCCATTCCTGTCAAAATGTTAGGAGCGCTACACTTTAGTCAAAAAACGCATAACTGTCTATTAAATAAAGCATATAAGGGCTAGCCCTTACGTGCTTACACTAATTTATTCATCTCGGTCAATCTAGTAAATTACGTTTATCGGCGGTACGCCTAGCAACAGCAAGTAGCTAAATACCCATCCCCTTTTCGTACGCCGACTTTTATGAATGCTGAGAAAGAGCTAGTGATGGAACCTATAGTTGCGAAGCAGGAAGTTGATAGTGCGTCGATTCCAGTTATTGGCATTGAGCCTGCGCCAGCGACGGATAGTTTAGAGGCTGAAGACAAGCTAAGTCGTATTGCAGTATTAGCTTATTACAAAGCAGAGGCGCGCGGTTATGAGCCAGGGCATGAGATGCAAGACTGGTTGGATGCCGAAGTTGAAATCACAAAAAAAACAAAAAAGGATAAAAATAAATGAGTGCTCAGTTTAAGAAAAATCAAGTTAAGCAAATAAATACTTTGGAAAATCAAGTTAAGGATAAAAATACTATGGAAATTCAAGAGCAGGGTTTTAGGTACCTAGAGAGCACTGAAATTAATCACAACTTGGCAAAATATACAGAAAAAGAAGTGGTGCTAACCTTGCTTGAAAATGGCATGATTTTAAATTGCAATCAGGCGGGTGCCAGTTTGCTAGGGTGTGATCCTAGCAATCTGACTTGGCAACCTGTCTCTAGGTTATTGCCACAACTGGCAGATATGGCACTGGTGGTGGATGATAAGATTAACCCTTATTTAAAGTTTCTTTCAGTCGTTGGTCATCGCTATGAGGTAGTAGCTATTAATGGAAAGCATTTTGCCTGCGAGCTATTTTTTAGCGAGGTGGAGGAGTTTGGTAGGCATTGCTTGCGTGTGGTGATGCTGCCCATAAGACAGGGGCAGCCTACGACGTTGCGGCATTTAAGGGAATATTAACCTCGAACTTACTAGAGAACATACTGGCAAAAGTATTGATAGAAGACAATGATGGCTAAAGACACAACAATGAATGGACGATATACTTTTTACCATCGAATAGCTTGTGTAGTCATTGTGCTTTATAGCTTTGCGCTACCGATAGGTGCATTAAGAGCAGAGTCCATACCCATGCAGGCTGGCGAGGTAAGTTATGTTACAGGAGGTATTGGCATATCTGGAGCAGAGAGCATGAGAGAGGCTGCCAATGATTACGCTTTAGAAATTGTATTCGTGCAAAAACTAAAGCAACAAGAAGAATTTATATCGGATGTAATGGTGCAAATTCAAGATACGCAAAAAAATACTGTACTTGATGTTGTCACTGAAGGCCCTTTTTTATTAGTCAATTTGCCGAATGGAAAGTATGTAATTACTGCTGAATTTAACAGCGATACTAAACAGCAAAAAGTGAATGTTGGCGCTAGAAAGCATCAGAAAGTTGTGTTTTGGTGGCCGATTTTAGAACAGCGTGAAATAGATGTAGATTCAGAATGATAGTCTGGAGTGCGCCTTGACAGGAACTTACAATTTTAAAAGCCTGTCGTTAAAAGTGTAGCAGTTAAGGCAAGGGCAATAGATGGATTTGTGCTACAAAAGTAATTATAAAAGGAGAATAATCATGGACATTTCACCTAACGATATCAACAAAGAGCAATTGGTTAACGACTTTAAAGTAGTAGCGGCAGATGCAGAAGCTTTGCTGAAAGCAACGGCGGGGCATGGTAGCGAAAAAATAGCCGAGATACGCGCTAAAACAGAAAAATCGCTTAGTGTGGCGCGGGCTAGAATGGCTGATGCTCAAGCGGCAGTGGTGGCTAAAAGCAAAGAGGCAGCCAAGGTGACCGATGTTTATGTACATGATCACCCTTGGAAATCTATTAGCACCGCTGCTGCTGTTGGCGTGGTCATTGGCTTACTAATTGGTCGTCGCTAATTAATTAAGCACTGTTGATTATCTAGTGTTGATTTTTTCGAGCTAACAAAGTGCCAGTAGAGAGCAAGGGCTTGCTTGAATCGCTAAGCGCGTTTGCAACAACTTTGGTTAAAGTCGTACATACACGGCTTGAGCTGTTATCTATAGATTTAGTAGAGGATAGAGCACGCCTATTTTCGTTAATGGTGCTGTACTTAATCGCAGCGTTTTGTTTTGTGGTTGGCCTAGTGATTGCCATCATATTGCTTGTTTATATTTTGTGGGAAAGCCATCGTATACTGGGACTGTCTTTAGTGGCAGGCTTTTTTCTGCTAATGGGCTTTGCGATAGGTGGTTTCACTATGCGCAAGGCTAAAAAAAATCCTAAACTCTTTTCAGCAAGCTTGTCAGAGCTGCTTAAAGATCAACAAGAACTGGATTCCCGATGACGTGCTTTTTTGATGCCCCTTATTGATTAGAGTAGGCCATGAACAAAAAATTACTAAAACTGGCACAGCGGCGTGAGCGTTTGGTATTAGAAGCCGCCGAACAGCGACTGCAGTTAGCGCAAGCAGTTGATGCTTGGCGCACTCCCTTGTCCGTGGCAGATCAAGGGCTTGCTGCAATTGGTTTTATCAAAAAACATCCTATTTTGATGGCTGGAAGCACTGCGGTTTTAGTGCGGCTCGTTAGGAAAAGTCTCATCGGAAAATGGTTTGGTCGCAGCATGATGGCTTGGCAGCTTGTGCGTAAATTGCAAAGCAAGTTTTTAACTCGGTAGATTTAAGGTTAACCGTGCCAGAATATGACACTCAAGGCCAATTAAAACATGTGCTACATGCCTTTCCAAAAAGCATGACCAACGGCCAAAAAATGCTATTGCGCGGCAAGGGTGGTAAGGGCTTTCATGACGGTAAAGATGGAAATCTATACCTATCATTAGTTTTATCCGAATCAATTATTTAAAGCGCGTACTTCATGATAGCAAGCTTGGTAGATAATTCAATAGCTCTTGGCGAGAATTGACTATATGTTTAATGGCTTCATCGCTCAACTAAGCACTAAATAAAATAGGCACATTGCTTATATTCCATTGGATTCATCAAAGCAATTAAAACAGGTGCTCTGAGAGGAAATATCCATGGGGGTTACAGGGCAGTTGCTTTAATTATCACATTAAATTATTTCAGTTAGAGAAACTACGGGGATTGTGCCAGCCTCGCCTTATAGCGATTCTGTCATCTTTCGCTGGCACTCAAGACCGCTTCGCTGTGCTGCTCGTCTAGCCGAGCAGTGATTGCTTAGATTCTCATACCTCGTGCGGGAATCAAAACAAAAAAACCACCTAAAAGGTGGTTGTTGTGTTTTGGCGTCCCCACGGGGATTCGAACCCCGGTCGCCTCCGTGAAAGGGAGGTGTCCTAGGCCTCTAGACGATGGGGACCTTGGAATTTAAACCGATACAGCTTACTGCTTTTAAAAAAAACAGCATTAAAACAAGGCTGTATT
>JANMBK010000250.1:0-6959 GCA_031360365.1 Methylophilaceae bacterium | reverse complement strand
AGCATGGAAACTGCTTTTAAATCACCCATCCAAAAAGGATAATACTCGCGCGAAATGACCAAACTTTCTGGCCAATCCTCTACTTTTACAGAGTCCATCAAAATTTCGATGACGCCACGATATACGCCGCCATTGGGCTCTTTATCAGCCAGTAACGGCATCAATTTATTTAAAAAATTAATGCGTGGCACAAATGTATCTGGCCCAAAACCTTTGGTGGTTAAGAGCTTGATATATACTTCTAACGCTTGCTGCTCACGCGAGTCGATACTGTTGGCTTCTGTCATAAATCATTAAATTGAATAATTATTTTAATATTAACGCACAATCTATTGAAAACTATAATAAATTACGCATATTCAGTCGATATCAGTTTAATTATATTTTCTTTGTTGTAAATAAAAAAGTAAACACTTATGTTTGAGTTCTTATTATTAGCTTTATTGCTGGCCGCTGGCTGGTTTTGGTTAGATAGCATCGCCAAGCGCGAGGTAGCTATTACACTTGGGCGCGAGTTGGCTGGGCGCTGGCAATTACAATTGCTTGATGAAACGGTAGCCTGCACACAAATAAGGCTAGGACGCGACAGCCGAGGACATGCGCGGCTACAACGCGTATACGCGTTTGAGGTGAGTGCCAGTGGTGCCGAGCGTATGCAGTGCAACTTGCAATTGCTGGGTACGCAGCTGCAAACTTGGCATATTCCGCCTTATGTTCAACCAAATACGCAGCCTGACCCTATTGAAAGCAATGTCCACCGAATCCACTAATTATGTGGGCAGGTTTGCGCCATCACCTACCGGCCCATTGCATTTTGGGAGTTTAGTAGCCGCAGTAGCCAGCTATTGCGATGCCAAATCTAATAACGGCAAATGGTTAGTGCGTATGGAAAATGTGGATAAACCGCGCGAAATGGCAGGTGCGGCAGATGATATATTGCACACTTTAGAAGCATTTGGTTTTGAATGGCATGAGACTATCATTTCTCAAAGCCAACGTAGCGAAATTTATGAAGCCTATTTAAACAATTTAAAACGTAAGGGCATGATTTACGCCTGCACTTGCAGCCGTAAAGAAATTGCTGACTCGAGTATTTTAACTGGCATTGATGGCGCCATTTACCCGAAAACTTGTTTTAACAAAGCGCTTGCAGATAGCACGAGAGAGAAACATACCTCTGAGAGCCGCTTAGATACTGCCTCGTGGCGCATCAACGTGAATGATGCACAAAAAATCACATTTAAAGATGCGATTCAAGGCAATATTTCGCAGCAATTAAGTCGCGATGTAGGTGACTTTGTTTTAAAACGTAAAGATGGTTTATTTGCCTACCAATTGGCGGTGGTGGTGGACGACGCGCTGCAAAACATTACGCATGTTGTACGTGGCGCAGATTTGCTTGATTCCACCCCGCGACAAATTTATCTACAACAACGCTTAGACTTTACAACCCCTAATTACGCGCATTTACCTGTGGCAATTAATGCACAAGGTGAAAAACTCAGCAAACAAACTCTGGCAAAATCCATCATGCCACAGGCCGCACCCATGTTAGTGTTTGAGGCATTGCTGTTTTTAGGTCAAAACCCGCCAACTGCACTAAAAAATGTTAGTTTAAGTGAAACTTGGGCTTGGGCAATTGCTCATTGGCATTTAGAATCAATTTACAAACAAAAAACTATGCAGGTTCACCATGGTTTCAATGTACTGATTTAGCGTAGCATTGAATTAGTTTTTGGTGCTTAATTGATCATAATATAATGCTAGTCTGGCCATGCGACTGACCGCTTTTACCGAGAGTGTAGCGCCCGATATACCATCTATATTGCGGTTTAAATAGGTGTCGCTTTGCAAGGCCAAGCCTTGATACTGTTTAAGAAAAACGGGATAACGCACCTCCCAGCCGCGGCTTTCGCGATAAGTAAGTATTCGCACTTGCAAAATTTTACCTGCTTTAAGAACAAAACCTGCTGTAATCAGCTCTTCTTTACCAATTTCTTCTAGCACCCAAGCAGTTGTATCTGCGCTTTTCCAATAACGCTGTCTAAATTGCGCTGGCGCATGACCCAAAATTTTATCCACTTGCTTAAGGTCTTCTTTATTTAACCACAGCGTCTGCATCTTAGGCACGTTTGCGCCAAAAGTTTCTGCTACAAATTGATCTGTACTTAGGTAATTTTCGATAGCATTAACTACCCCCGTAATCAGCAGTAATATTAAAATAATCCCTAATTTATACTTAAGCATGTTTTTTAACTGCGCTCACTAAGCTTAAAACATATAGCCTAAACCTAAATTAAAGCGCTTATCTCCTTTGTCGCCATCGGGCTTGTCATATTTTTGGTAATCCACTTTTAACACCACTTGTGGATGCGGCCAGTAATTGGCGCCAACGGTCCAGATATTATTTTCGCTTTCTTCACTGCGCACAACATTATTCGGTATATCGGCCTGCGTATCCCATTTTTCATAGCGAATAAAAGGCGCAAGATCATGATCACCATTTTTCCACACATGATACGCCGCTTCCATGTACCAACCATAAAAGCGGTTAGCCGTTTCATAACCAAACGCATCATTCACTTGCTGGGCATCGCTTAAATGTCCTTGCGCATATAACGCGCGTAAATCCAACTTGTCTACGTTGTAGCGCGCATGCATATCCCAAAGCGTTAGGCGAGCATCTGCGCCATCTAACAAATCATCATCTTGCCCTGTTTTGCCTGTTATCACACTGGCACCCACCGTTAAGCCAGGCATGCCGCTGTAATCTAGCCTGCCGTGCAAGGCTATATTTTCTGCTGGCGCTTCTGATACATTACGACGCCCCTCGCGTATACCTTTGGTGGCAAAATTTTCAAAATTAGCTGCAGCCAAGCTGGACGTTAAACCTGTTTGATACTTCCAACCTGGCGCTAATTCACCGTACAAGCTGGCGCCTGCCTCCCACCATGTGCTAGGCAATATGCGGGTTTCTATGGTGTTGCGCTCTACCCCAAAAAAAGTGGGTGGTTCGTGTGTTTCGTTTAAAAAACCAATGGGTATCAAAAACACACCGGCTTTGGCATTCATTTTTTCACTAAAATTAAAATCTAAATAGGCTTGCTCTAGCTCCACTTGACCTTCGTTTTCAGTATTAGAATGCTCTAATTCCAGCTCAGATTTAAAGCTAATCCAGTCATTAAATCGATGCCCAAAAAATAGCACAAAACGGTGAAAATCGATTTCATCTTTTGCTCTTTTTTGTCCTGCAGGCACATCGCCGCTAAAGTTGTTGTAATGCAACTCGCCATAACCGCCTAATGTTGAATTGGCTGAAAAACTTTTTAAGCCGCCACTATTTTTTTCCGCATGGGCAGCTTGCGCCTTTAGCTGATCAATTTCATCTTGCAACATGTCAATTTTATCTTCGATAGATGCCGCCATGGCTCCACCTGAAAACAGTGCTGCTGTTATTGCTAACCCTAATATACTTTTTCGCATGCTATAACCCCAAAAAATTTTACAAATAATAATAGTTCTCATTAATATGTAAATATATATGATAATCATTCTTATTACAATTAAAAACATCTGCATCAAATATATAAATTAGCTACAAGTGATAAAATATAACTATGAAAATATCTCGGGATACGCTTCACCATTTTCTTTTCGAAGACCAACTAAACCAGCCAATGCCTATACGTGGCAACTTGGTGCATTTAAACCTAACTTTTCAGCTTGCCATGCAGCACCAAACCTTGCCTGCAGTGCTTAAACAGGCGCTGGGCGAACTGATGGCCGCTAGCGCCCTGCTCTCTGCCACGCTTAAGTTAGATGGCGCGTTGGTATTGCAATTGCAAAGCAAAGGTGCGCTTAAATTATTGGTAGTCGAATGCAGCCACGATTTGCATATGCGCGCGACGGCCAAATGGGATATTAGTAATTGGGACGAAACGCTTAGCACCGAAATAGAACACTACAATTTTATTGATTTAGTTAAACATGGCCAATTTGTCATTACGCTAGACCCGCGTGAAGGCGAGGCTTACCAAGGCATTGTGCCCATTGAAGGCGACACGATTGCAGAAATGTTGCAAAATTATATGCTGCGCTCGCAGCAAATCGACACTTCGTTATGGCTGCATTGCGATGGTGAAAGCGCCAGTGGTATGTTGCTACAAAAACTACCAGATCAAATATTACCGAATACATTTGAACTAGATAAGGATGCTTGGAACCGAGTAAATATACTGGCAGAGACGGTGACGAATGATGAGCTAAAAAATTTAGCGCCAGAAACTTTATTAAGCCGCCTGTTTGCCGAAGAAGATGTGCGACTATTCGAAGCAAAACCAACTCAATTTAGATGCAGTTGTAGCAAAACCAAGGTTGGCAATATGTTGCGCTTGCTAGGCAAGCAAGAAGTAGAAAGTATTTTGGCGGAGCTAGGTAAAATAGAAGTAAATTGTGATTTTTGCAATAAACATTATCGTTTTGATGCTATTGATGCAGCGCAGATATTGTTAGACCCCTTGCAGACACTGGCTTCTGGCGATGCTATGAAACCTAGTGCGGCGAAACATTAACGATCCCATTTAAAAACGCATAGTAATGCTTACTTACAAGCAAAAGGCAAGTATTTAGCATCAATATTGGTTTTGTTGTCACCCATTAAAGTCATTTTAGCAGGCACCGGCGCATTACCACACACCCAAGCAACAGGCACTGCTTGCGATTCTTCGATGACCGCAGGGCGAAAAGATAAAATTTTGCCTTGCAATATACTGCGCGCTTTATTGCCAAACGTCATATGAATCACACCTTTGTCTACCACTAGCGCACTAATCAAATTACTCACCACTTTATCTGCTGCGGGCAAACCTGCCTCTTTATTGTCAGCTGGCAAGGTTTTGGCAGCTTTCCATTGGGCAGCAGCCGGTTCTTTTGCGGTTTCTGCAAACGGAACTGCTGCTGCCACTTCCTCCCTGATAATGCGTGTTAAAGCAGATGGGATTGCAATCATTGCTAGTATGGCCAATATCGCCACCACTACCATCATTTCAACGATGGTAAAACCTAGCGTTTTCTTGATGCTGTTTATTTTGGCATGGCTGTAAGCCGCATGGATATTGGTCTGCAGGGGCACTATTTTTTCTCGTACATAAATTAATTGAGTCATTATTTATCCTTTAATACTATTTTAAGACTGCAGTTTGCCGCATGCGTTCAAATAACAATACTGCCGCTGCTGCACCTGCATTCAGTGATTCTAAATTTTCATGCATGGGAATACTAATTTTCTGGCTGGCCGCGCTAATCATTTTGGCGCTTAAACCCGCGCCTTCGTTGCCGATGATAAACGCGCTTGGCTTGGTTAAATCTTGCGTGTAAAGCGATTCGCCCGTCATGGTAGTTGCATAGGTGTTGCCGACAAAATTTTGCATTATTTCAAGCAAATCTACACCTTCAACAATAGGCACATAAAACTGCGCGCCCTGTCCGCCGCGCAATGCTTTGGGCGACCACGCATCAGTGCAGCCTTTACTTAAATACACTGCTTGTACGCCTGCGCCAAGTGCCGTTCTTAACATGCTGCCCAAATTGCCAGGATCTTGAATATCTTCTAACATCAGCACGAATTCAACGCTAGTTGGTGCAGCAATTACTGGCACCTTTACCAGCGCCAAAATACCCGTGCTGCTGGCCACAGGCGTTAGTTCGGCAAACATGAGTGTAGGCAACATGATGGTATTCACATCTGTCAACGTTTGCATCAAGTTAGTTGCTTCGAGTGAGCTTTTACCTTCGGGAATAATGACTAGCTCAGGCTCGCCAAACGCTTCACAATAAGCTTCAATTAAATGCACACCATCCAGCAGTGTTTTGCTTTCTGCGCGGCGCTCACGCGCATTATCAGCCAGCTTTTTTAGCTGCTTAAAAATGGGGTTATCGCGCGAAATAATATGCTTAAAAGACATGTTCAATTCAATTAACAATCGTTAACAATATTCTAGCGCATGCCGCTTGTTATCTCGCAATAATAGGCGTAAATTTTGCAATGCTACAAAAAAGTAAATAAAAACAGGCAATTTTCACATGCATTTTACGGCATTCACATCTTAGGGAGAGCAGGATGAACTTAACAAAACGGGCAGTTGCAGAATTAATTGGTACTTTTTGGCTGGTATTGGGTGGTTGCGGCAGTGCAGTATTGGCGGCGGGCATTCCAGAATTGGGCTTGGGTTATCTAGGTGTTTCGTTGGCGTTTGGCTTAACGGTAGTAACGATGGCCTATGCCATTGGCCATATTTCTGGTTGCCATTTAAACCCTGCTGTTTCAATTGGCTTAGTCGCTGGCGGCCGTTTCAAGGCATCGGAGTTGCCACACTACATTATCGCGCAAGTATTAGGTGCGATTTTGGCTTGCTTGGCCATACGTGCCATTGCAGGCGGGGCAGAAGGTTATGCGGGCGGTTTGGCTAGCAACGGCTTTGCTGAGCACTCACCGCATGGCTACAGCATGATGGCAGCGTTAATTTGTGAAATTATCATGACAGCCATGTTCTTGTTTATCATCATGGGCGCAACCGATAAACGCGCACCCACTGGCTTGGCACCGCTAGCCATTGGTTTTACACTGGCACTCATTCACATGATTAGCATCCCTGTCACCAACACCTCAGTTAACCCAGCGCGCAGCACAGGCCCTGCTTTGTTAGAAGGCGGCATTGCGCTTGACCAACTATGGCTATTTTGGCTGGCGCCTATTATTGGCGCGGTGATTGGCGCACTGGTATATAAATTTGTAAACGAAGATTAACGTAATCTAAACTGAGTAAACGCCCACTAGTTGTGGGCTTAGCTTTCTAATTTAAAAAGCCCGCGCAAGTGGGCTTTTTAATTGCAGCCGTTATAATAAACGTATGGCTAAAAAACTCGATTTAGAACACCGCTTAATTTCTGGCAAGAAATTA
>JANMBK010000243.1:0-3930 GCA_031360365.1 Methylophilaceae bacterium | reverse complement strand
CGCACTGAATACCAAGTTGGATCAGTTTTTAATTTGGCTTTAATCGCATCAAACAAGCAGATTTCTTCTTCAGATGTTGGCTTGCTGATGACAGATAAATCTTTTTCTGCGCGTGTACCAAGATGCAACAACAATGTCGCGTCGCCACCATCATCCAATATCATATTTGTATAAGTTGGTTTACCATCTTGGCCATCAGCCCACTCAAAAATGCGGTGCGTGTAATCCCAGTATTCAGTCAGTGTTTCGCCTTTAATGGCGAATACAGGCGTGCCGCCAGCCGCAATCGCCGCTGCCGCGTGGTCTTGTGTAGAGTAAATATTGCAAGATGCCCAACGCACATCCGCGCCTAAATCTTTCAGTGTTTCAATCAACACCGCGGTTTGAATCGTCATATGCAGGCTGCCTGTAATGCGCGCGCCTTTAAGTGGTTGCCTAATGGCAAATTCTTCACGAATCATCATTAAGCCAGGCATTTCAGTTTCGGCGATGGCGATTTCTTTACGTCCAAAAGCTGCTAAGCCAATGTCGGCAACAATGTAGTCATTGGTCCTTAAAAAGTTAGTGTCAGTCACAGTATTCATAATAAATCCTAAAAATGAATGTGACCAGCAGGGAATGGAAATAACTACAAAAAGTGGAACAGTTTTTAATTAACAGCATAAATTAAAATCTGGTCGGCGTTTTATTCACCCAGTTCCCGTGTCTGGCACGGTTAAAATGTGGTGAACGCCGTTTGAGGATTTGACAATCCCCTAACCGAGCCTAGAGTCGCGCTTTAATTAAAAACGCAAACTTCGCAACGTTCCTCGGTTAATTTTTACTACTACAAAACGAGCATTATAATGAAATCATTATTTTTGTAAAGTCATGATTTCATTAAGCAAACTACACCCCTGCTGCCGCTTTTAACATTGCAGCCTTGTCAATTGCTCCCCAAATAAACTCAGGTTCTTCGCGACCAAAATGGCCATACGCCGCAGTCTTGGTGTAAATGGGGCGTAATAAATCAAGCATTTTTACGATGCCTTTTGGGCGTAAATCAAAATGCTCATTCACTATTTGTATTAGTTTTTCGTCTGAAATTTTGCCTGTGCCGTAGGTTTCTAGCATGATAGAAGTTGGTTTTGCTACACCAATGGCGTAACTAATTTGCACCATACATTTATCGGCTAAGCCTGCGGCCACAATGTTTTTGGCCACATAACGCGCTGCATAGGCCGCGCTGCGATCCACTTTTGATGGGTCTTTACCCGAAAACGCGCCGCCGCCATGAGGCGCTGCGCCACCATAAGTATCGACAATGATTTTACGGCCAGTTAAGCCGCAATCGCCTTGTGGGCCGCCTACTACAAAGCGACCCGTTGGATTCACTAAATATTTAATATCGCCTTTAATGAGTTCTTTTGGCAACATTGGTTTGATGATTTCTTCAATCACTGCTTCGCGAATATCTTTTAAATCAATCTCTGGCGCGTGTTGCGTAGAAACCACCACGGTGTCGATTGCATCTGGTATACCATTGACATATTTAACCGTCACTTGCGATTTAGCATCTGGGCGTAGCCAAGATAAAACACCATTTTTTCTTAACTGAGCTTGCCGTTCCATCAGACGGTGGCTTAGCCAAATCGGCAATGGCATCAGCTGCGGCGTTTCTTTGACTGCATAACCAAACATCAAACCTTGATCGCCTGCACCTTGATCCATTGAATCGTCATAAGCCTTATCCACGCCCTGCGCGATGTCTGGGCTCTGTTTGTCGTAAGCGACCAGCACTGCACAACCCTTGTAATCGATACCGTAATCGCTATTATCGTAGCCAATGTGCTTGATAGTATCGCGCGCCACTTGAATGTAATCGACGGTAGCATTGGTAGTAATCTCGCCTGCTAGTACCACCAAACCCGTGTTACACAGGGTTTCAGCAGCAATGCGAGAGTGATTGTCTTGCGCCAAAATGGCGTCGACAATGGCGTCAGAAATTTGGTCGGCAACCTTATCGGGGTGGCCTTCGGAAACAGATTCGGAAGTAAAAAGATAATCGTTCATTTGGTTGCCTTGGACGTTAAGTCAAAAATTAAAATTAAAAAGTAAAACAATATTCACTAAAGGCTGAAGGAATATTGAAAATCACTTAAGGTCTATATATACACGGAGTCTGCATATACAGGTCGCGTATTGTACACTTATAACTACTTGTAAACATACAAATTTGCTAGAATAGCGTAACTTTAAACTTAAGCTTTTATGTTATTAAACACTTCATAATATGATTCTTGTATTCACGAAAATGCAGGGCGCTGGCAACGATTTTGTGGTCGTTGATGGCTACTCTGCGCCTATATCACTCACTTCTACACAAATCAAAAAAATTGCTAATCGCCATTTTGGTGTAGGTTGCGACCAACTTTTGATTGTTGAAAAAACCAGCACGCCAAATATCGATTTCCGTTATCGTATCTTTAATGCTGATGGTGGCGAAGTAGAGCAATGTGGCAATGGCGCGCGCTGTTTTGTACGCTTTGTGCATCACAAAGGCCTCACGCAAAAAAGTGAAATTGCGGTAGAAACTGCCAGCGGAATTATTGTGCTGGCTTTGAGTGATGATGGTCAGGTGACAGTGAACATGGGTGCGCCGCGTTTTGATCCTAAAGATATTCCTTTTGTTGCTGAAACACGAGCAAAAACATACGCCCTGCAAGCCAATACTGGAGCCGTTTCCGGCGGCATTATAAAAAGCGCGGGTTCTGGCGATGCTTTACAAATAGCTGCACTTTCGATGGGTAATCCGCATGCGGTGACCATTGTGGATGACGTGGAAACCGCCAATGTGGCCGAGCTTGGCCCGCTAATTGAATCGCACGAAAGTTTTCCTCAACGGGTAAATGCAGGTTTTATGCAAATAATGAACACGCGCGAAATCAAACTGCGTGTGTACGAACGCGGCGCGGGTGAAACGCTTAGCTGCGGCACTGGCGCTTGTGCGGCGGTGGTGAGTGGTATTCAGCTTGGCTTACTGCAAAGCCCTGTGTTAGTGCATGCGCGCGGTGGTGATTTACGCATTGAGTGGATGGGCGAAAATAATTCTGTGATGATGACAGGCGAGGCAGAAATAGTGTTTGAAGGTAGTATACAAATTTAAGCAAGTCCATTTAGGTATCCAAAATTTAGAAAGCCGAGAATGCAACAAGATGACGTAAAAGCCTACTTAAAAGCTAACCCAGAATTTTTTGAGCAAAATGCCAGTTTTTTGGCGGAGATCAGCCTCCCCAGCCCACATGGCAGCGGCACTATTTCGCTGGCGGAACGGCAACAATTGGCACAACGCGACAAAATAGATGCGTTAAAAACCAATTTTGCCGAACTGGTATTAAACGCGCGTGATAATGATGCCATCACTAATAAAATTCAGACACTGAATATTGCACTACACAAAGCCAAAAACTTTGATGCGATTGAGCAAATTATTAGCGACTTATTGCCTGAAATTTTTCATTTATCAGAAACTTGCATGCGTATTTGGACGCATCCACTCGATTCTAGAAACCGCGCCAACTTAGTATTTAGTGATGTGTCGGAGCAAACAAAAACTTGGGTGGCTGCACTCAGCCAGCCTTATTGCGGCAAGCAGCCAGACATTAACAGTGATGATTGGTTTATTGAGTCTGCTGCTTCAATTGCGCTAATTCCGTTGCGAGATGCCAATAATATTGGTTTTTTGGCACTGGCTAGTGAAGATAAAAACCACTTTTATACTGAGATGGGCACAGATTTTTTGAGCAAAATTGGTGAAATTTTAAGCGCCGCTTTATCAAGGCATCTGGATTTAAGTTAAAGCGAGTTAAGCTAAACTATTTGACTTAAAAACAATGTGGATTTACTAACAGAATATTTAGAGTTTTTACAATTTGAGCGCGGTTTAAGCCC
>JANMBK010000232.1:0-2821 GCA_031360365.1 Methylophilaceae bacterium | reverse complement strand
CGGCTTCACTACCACGTACCGAAATCACCAAAAAAATATGGGATTACATTAAAGCCAACAAATTACAGACCAAAACGGTAAACGGCAAAGCGGAAAACGCAGGCAAATACATTGTTTGCGACGCTAAATTGCATCCCATTTTCAAAAACACAAAATCAACCAGCAAAACAGGTAAATTAACGGATTTAACCAACATTAAAGTTGGCGAAACCATCGACATGATGCAAATGGCCGCAGTAGTTGGCGCAAACATCGCTTAACTTAGCTTAAAGCGTTTAATTAAAATCAAAAAGTCCAGTGAGCAATCACTGGGCTTTTTAGTTTTTGTTATTAATGTACGTTTTTAATGACAAATTAGATGCTCTGCAACCCGCATGGATATTGGCTCTCAGAGCATATAAAATAGTTTAAATCTAGGCAAAATTGCCCTTTATTATTCATGCTAAAAAAGCGTTGGCACTAAAACCAATAACAAACCAAGCATTGAAATTAGCCAAACAATCGTTCTAACCACTGGCACACCAAACGCATATAGTGGAAAGTACACCACTCTAGCAATTAAATACAATAGCGATCCCCAATAGCTATAAACGCTAAACGACTGCGTAACCGCCACAATTAACACAGCTGCTGCAAATAGTGGAAACGTTTCAAAAAAATTAGCCTGCGCCCTAAAAAGTCGCTCTGCAAAAGCACTTAATGCAGGTGTTGCACCATCGCGTGCACCCATATTCCACTTAGTGCCAAACTCTTTAGTGCGCACATTACCCGCCACCAAAATATGCACCAAGCCTAAAATTACCGCCCATGCCAGGCAGGTCAGTTCTATAGTCATGCTGGAGGTCATGGTGGAATCCTTTTTAAGTTTAAGTTGCAATAATAACGCTGTATTGAGTTGCTTAGATTAACGTAAAAAGCTCAATGTATAAACTTATGGGCGAAATTTTTCAGTTAATATTTTATAAGTGTCTTCAAACTCCACAGAATTCACAGGTGCAAAATCATTAGCTAAGTTTACGTATTGCGCATTGGGTAAGTTTAAAATCAGGGCACATAGTGCAACATATGAAGCAAATCATTGTGAGACGCCAAACAAAAAAGGAAACTATCATGTGGACAACACCAGCAGCTACAGAAATGCGTTATGGCTTTGAAGTAACAATGTACGTAATGAACAAATAATTAGGTTTTAACTAATTTAGAAAGCCCAGTGAGCAATCACTGGGCTTTTTTTGTTATGTTAAAAATGCGTGTTTGAATGTAAAAAAGATACTCTGGAAACCTTTGGTTTGTGTAGCTTTAAAATAGTTCTTACATACAGAATTGTGGTCTAGACACTATTGTTTTTTTAATTTGGTGATTTTATGTTGAGCGCTGGCCAAAATGCTGGATTTACACAAAACTGTGCTTCAGTTCCTGCTCGGTCAATACGAATTTCCAGTTTTCTTAGATCATAATTTACATCATAAATGTACATATCCTTTGTCTCGGTAATAAGCCCAACAACACCATAATAAAGTAGAAAGTCTATGATTTTGTACACGACACTTTCTATCACCCCAGCTTCTTTAACTAAAGTGTAAAGTTCTATTTTTGTTAACTTAGCATTTGCATCAAGTAGATGATAAAGAACATTTTTTGAGCTAGGGAACACGTCGGTTAATTCCCTATCAAGCTCTAAGAGTAAATCTTCTGAATAAGCTGCAATGCCTTTCTCAATATCATCTTCATTGATCCTCTCGTGATTAAAATTACTTGCAAAACCGCGACAGTGACTAAATATCTTAATTAAGTTTCGTGGACGCATAAGAGAACGGTTTATCATGTAGTCTACCGTTTCATCTCCTTTATAATGTGACATACAAACAATAGGGATTACTTGATCAAGTCGAGCTGTAGAATTTGTTTTGTCAACACCAGATATTAGCCGTAAACGAAGTATTTCTCTTAATTGGTCTGGGTCTGTCCAATCAAGAACAGCGCGCATTTCTTTACCATAGTCAGCGCTATTTTGCATTAAATGCTCATAGACATCATTGCGCACAAACACAATGCAGTGAAAAATTCTATTCTGCTTTTGCATATCGCGTTCGATTTTGCGTCCAGCATTAATCAGACACATTAGAACAATTGCATCTATTTCATCTACACCATGGGTGCTCCAGCCTTTGTCAAGATTGTCAAAGAATACCCACACAGCACGCTTTTGTTCAAGATATGCTGAAATTCGGCTACGAAGCAATCTTATATCATGAACATATAGTAGCTCTGTTACTTGCTCTCCTGTTAGTTTGTGAAGGTGATCAAGGCCATACTTATCTTGGTATTCACCAACAATTCGCTGTGAGAGAGTTAGTAAGCGTTCTGAAAAATCACCTTCTGCAGAAAAATCAGCAATGTGATACGTTTCTTCTAGCTCCAAGTATAAATTTGTAATTAAATGATTATGTTTATAAATTGGTTTATCTTTTTCTAATAATTTATAAGCCACTTCGAGTAGTAGGAGGTATTCCCAGAAGGCAGTGATTAGATGTTGTCGTGAACCCTCAGAAAGGTAAGTAAGAATTTCTTCCTTCAATTTTAGTAGTTGGTAACCTTCTGGCTTTAGGTCTACTACTATATTTCGTTTATCAGAGCGAATTTCATCTCGAGCTTGAATAAATAACGCTGTCTTACCTGAACCTTTTCGACCTACAACAAGATTAACATCACCTTTCAGGGTTCGGGTGTATTGGTCTGTTTGTAGAAAATAGGAAGAAAGAGTTGTCATTTCATTTTCAGCAGTAGGATCACCAATTCTTAGAGACTGTAATTGAGTGCC
>JANMBK010000227.1:0-4207 GCA_031360365.1 Methylophilaceae bacterium | reverse complement strand
GGCGTCATTGGCATGTTCTTCAAATCTTTTGCAGTGGTTGTCACGTTCGGCGTATTAGTGTCCCTATTCGTATCGCTGACGCTCACGCCCATGTTGTGTTCGCGCTATTTAAGCGTCACTGCGGCTGATAATGCGCTTTATAGGATGTTTGGGCGCGGCTTAGACCGCATGGATAGTGTGTATCACAAATTGCTGAATATGGCGCTGAACCATCGTGCTGCTGTGCTGCTGTTTACTTTAATATTTGTGCTGGTGAGTGGCTATTTTTCGCTTAAATATGTCGCCAAAGATTTTGTGCCAGAATCTGACGAAAGCAGCTTTAGCATCAATGTGAAAACGCCGTTAGGCTCCAACTTAGAATATACCGACTCCCGCATGAAATTGGTCGAAGCGGTGCTGGCCAGTCGTGTTGAGGTAGAAAGTTACTACGCCAGTATTGGCGGTGGCTCGCGCGGACAGGTCAATCAAGGCAATGTCAGCGTGCGCCTAAAACCAAAAGAACAGCGCGACATTAGCCAAAAAGAACTCATGAAACAACTCAGATCAGAGCTGGACAAAATTCCTGGTGTGCGAGCGAGCCCCTCTCCGACATCCGTCATACGCGGCCAGCGATCAGAGAAGTTACAATTCAATCTCACTGGCTTAAATTTGCAAGAAATTGGCCGCATCTCACAACAATTACAACAAACCTTAAGCAGAAGTCCTGATTTAGGCAGAGTGGATGTGGATGTGCAGTTGGATTTACCGCAGCTAAAAATGCAAGTTGATCGCCCACGTGCTGCTACGTTGGGATTAAACGCCAATGAAATTGCAACGGCGGTTAGTTTGTACGCAGGCGGCATCAATGTAGCCACCTATAACGACACCAGCAGCGATGGCCAGCGATATGATATCCGCTTAAAAGCGGGTGATGAAGTGCTTAAAACCGCTGCGGATTTAAGCAAAATTTACTTGCGCAGCAGCAGTGGTGAATTGATACGCTTAGATGCAGTGGCCAGCTTTAAAACTGAGCTGGGCGCAGCGGTGATAGGCCGTTACGATTTGCAGTATGCTGTCAATTTTTATGCTAACCCCACTGTGCCATTAGGTGAAGCGGTAGATCTCGTCAATAAAACGGTCGCAGAAATTGTGCCACCTTCTTACAAGATAAAATATACGGGCCAAGCGGAAGAGCTGAGCAAAACCATGCAAAACTTAAAGTTTGTATTTTTGCTGGCATTTTTACTGCTTTATATGGTGCTAGCCAGCCAATTCAACTCGTTTATTCAGCCGCTAATTATTATGCTGGCACAGCCGTTGGCCATTATTGGCGGGCTGATTGCGCTATTGATTTCTGGCGATACGCTGAACATATTCTCTATGATTGGTCTGGTATTGCTGATTGGTTTAGTTGCAAAAAACTCTATTTTACTGGTCGATTTAACCAATCAATTACGCGAAAAAGGCGCAGGTATTGATGAAGCGCTGAGAAAAGCTTGCCCCGTGAGATTGCGCCCAGTGGTAATGACTTCACTCACCATTATTTTAGCGCTGTTGCCCGCCGCCATTGGCTTAGGCGCTGGTTCAGAAACCAATAAACCATTATCCGTTGCCATTATTGGCGGCATGATTTCTTCTACTTTGCTGACTTTAGTGGTGGTGCCAGCCGCGTATTCGCTGGTGATGAACGGTATCGAGAAATTTCACGCCAATAGGCTACTTAAACAGCCAATATAAATACGTGCTAAAAAAGGTGCCCTGTAAGCCGCATGGCTATTGGCTTGCAGGGCATGTATTATTTTAATGCTTGATTTATTAGTATAAATGTTGCATTATTGGCTACAATCGTAGCAAATAAGGAAACAATAATTGTTGTCTTCATTACTTTTTAGCGAATATAGAAAGCGTATTTTGGGTTTACTTTTGTTGAATCCAGAAGCTAGTTATCATGTACGCGAGCTGGCTAGGCTTACCAATACTGCTGCTGGCACCTTGCATAAAGAGCTTAGTAAGTTGACCGCTGGCGGCATTTTACAAAGCAAAAAAGTGGGCAATCAAGTGCATTACAGCGCCAACATGCAATGCCCCATATTTAACGAACTTGCTGGTATTTTGCGCAAAACTTCAGGTTTGGTGGACGTATTAGCAAACGCCTTATCCGATGTAAAAAATCAAATAAACTTTGCCTTTATGTTTGGCTCCGTTGCACGTGGCGAGCAAAATGCAAATAGCGATGTTGATGTAATGTTAGTCGGCACATTAAGCTTTGGTGACGCTGTGCAGTGTTTGCACGGCACTCAACAAACTTTGCAGCGCGAAATCAATCCTGTGGTGTATTCGGTAAATGAATTTAAGCGGCGTATGGAAAATAAGGATTCGTTTATCACGGAAATATTGAATAAGCCCAAGTTGTTTATAATAGGCACTGAAAATGAGCTTAGAAAACTTACTTAAAATCAAACAGCTACAATTGCACAACCCCTCAAACGAGGCTTTGCACCGTTTGCTCGATGCGGCCAAACGCAATATTGCCGATGCGCATATTGAAGTGGTGAGTGGTGAAACCCGATTTGATGCCGCTTATAAGTGCATTATGCAATGCGCAATGTTGGGTTTAGGTTTAAATGGCTATCGCACATCCACCAGCCAGCCTGGGCATCATCAAACTGCCATTCAAACACTTCCAATCACTATCGGCTTGCCACAAAATACCGTGATTATTTTAGATAGCCTGCGTAAACAACGCAATGTAAGCGATTACGAAGGTGACCCAATTAGCGACCAAGTGGTTGCTGAATGCATTAAACAAGCAGAGCAACTTTATGCGTACGTAAATGCGTGGATTGCTAAAAACCGTGCAGATTTAGTTTAAATATTTGTAAATAACGGCTCTGCAAGCTAATATAAATGCGGTCTGCAGGCTAATGTTATTTGCATACATTAACAGTATAGTGCACTCTTTAGTGATTAGTGGAGTAAAAAGGTTTACTAAAAAATGAATCCTTATGGTTCCTACAAAGCACTATTAAATAATTCTGTAAGCGCAATTTTAGCGGCTGTGGAAATATACAACAAACCTCGTATTTCCTATAGAAATGAGTGCTTTGTAGTTTTGCTTATTAACTCATGGGAGTTGATGTTAAAAGCTATACTGTCTAAAAATAAAATTTCAATCTATGAACCAAAGAAACGCAATCAACCCCAAAGAACCTTATCTTTATGGCAAGCAATTGATACTTCAAAAAACTATTTTCCTCAGGAAATTTCACCTAAAGCGGTTATTGCAAACATCAATAGTTTAGTAGACTACAGAGATAATGTTATTCACTTTTACAATGAGAAAGGCTTTGAAACTTTAATATATGGTCTTGCACAAACCTCTATAGTAAATTTTAGAGATATAGTTAAAAATATTTTTGATATGGATATTGCTAAAGAGGTAAATATAAACTTATTACCTCTAAGTTTTTCTGCTCCTCCTGACCCAATTAAATTCATAGGTGAAGCAAATAGTAGCCCTCAGAAACCTGCAATAACAGAGTTCTTAAAAATAATATCCGAAACAACTAAAACATTAGAAGCTGAAGACATTGATACTGGAAGATTTTTAACGGTTTTTAAAGTAAACCTTCAATCCACTAAGAAAATTCAATCGGCCGATATAATTGCAGGTGTTAATGTTGAAAACCCGAATGGGTTAGTATTAGTAACAAAAAAAATTGACCCAAATATTAGTCACCCTAACTATAGAAAAGATATACTTGAAGCTCTCAAGCAGGAAGAAGGCGAGCCTATATTATCTACGTATACATTTGATGCAATAATTTGGCATTACAAAATTAAAGCGGACAACACCTACTCTTGGCATAATTCCAAAACGCACACATATCAATATTCAAGTAGTTTAATTGAGTTTATTAGAAATTTAACAAATAAAAATATTGAAAATTGCTTAAAAAATTACAAGGAACATCAAACTAAAACAAGAAAGAAAAAACAAAAAAAATCAAAGCTCTAATTTTCTCATCTCTACCAACTTCGCCAAATACTGCAAATTCAACCCTTCTACCTTAGGCTGCCACAAATCTGATTTAACAGGAAAATCTGTAAACTCACCCGTGCGTTTGTAGCCAAGCCGCTCGTAAAACGCAATCAGTTCGTGCCGAATCGAAATCACCGCCATGTGAAAACCCGCCACGCGCCATTCCCTTAGCGTCATTGCCTCTGC
>JANMBK010000156.1:0-2604 GCA_031360365.1 Methylophilaceae bacterium | reverse complement strand
TAAATCATTAAAGTTGCCAATCAATCGGCGCTTGACCTTGCTGAATTAAATATTGATTAATGCTAGAAAATTGATGATTGCCAAAAAAGCCACGATGCGCTGACAGCGGTGATGGGTGTACAGATTTCAGCACTAAATGTTTGCTTTCATCAATAAACGCGCCTTTTTTCTGCGCATAGGTGCCCCACAACACAAACACCAACCCTTCACGATGCGCATTCAAAGCCGAGATGGCTGCATCTGTAAACGCCTCCCAACCTTTGCCCTGATGTGCGCCTGCTTTGGCCTGTTCTACCGTTAGCGTAGCATTTAACAGCAACACGCCTTGGTCTGCCCATGGTGTTAAGTCGCCGCTTTGGCTAATTCTGGGGCTCATTTTAATACCCAAATCAGAGGCAATTTCTTTAAAAATATTCACTAAAGATGGCGGTGGGGCAATGCCTTTCGGCACAGAAAAACTTAAACCATGTGCCTGTGGAATATCTTTATCTTGCCCATGATAAGGATCTTGCCCGATAATCACTACTCTAACCTTATCAAAAGGTGTGTGGTTGAATGCATTAAAAATCAATGGACTAGGCGGAAAAATCACTTTACCAGCAGCTTTTTCCTCTTTAAGAAAATGCCGCAACGCCTGCATATAAGGCTTTTCGAGCTCGTCACCAATGACTGCCAGCCATGAGGCGTGAAGTTGACCGGGTTTTTGTTTCTCAACGGATGTAATTGTTGTCGCCGATGTATTTTGATAAACGCTCAATAGCCGAAGCGTCAAAAGGTGTTTTATAAAGCTCATTTACCAGCCACATACCACTTTCAACAATTTTACTTTTTGGCGACGAGTTCCCAAGCCATTGTTTTGATGGTTTGCAGTCTTTACACAAAGAAATGGTCGAAATTATCTTTGATTCTAATTCTAGCCGTTCATCTTTGTTGTTCACCTCAAAAACACAAAAATTGAAATTACTTTGAATATAATTACTAACTTTGCGCTCAACAATTTTTTGATAGTTAAGGTCAATAGATGATGAGTTTTTCTCACGAGATATTTTAGTTGTGAGATCAATTTCCCAAGACTCGATATATGGATCGTTTTCACGATTTAGCAAGCTGCGACCAATATTTTTTCGAAAAATGCTTCTGTCTTTGCTTTCGTTGATAAAGTGTTGCCTTAGCCTTGACCTCAATTGATTAGTTCCTGTATGAGTGCCAACCCTTACGATTCTCTCGGTTTGATGCCCTTTTTCCCCATTTTCGAATAAAATATAAATCCCGTTTAGTGGAATCTCGTTTTCATTAAATGGGAAGTTATATCTAACCAGATTGTTGGCTAAATGATGAAGAGATTCGCATTCTTTACTCATGAAGTCAGTACTTTCAGCTTTTGTAATTGTTTACCAATTCGTAGACCTTCGAATGGAATTTGCACGTGCTTAATGTGAGGCAGTAGATACTTTCTGTATTTATCGCCTGCAAGAAATATGAACTCATCTTCCTCAAGCAACGTAATAGCAGTTAATTGTTGTTTCACTTTATTTGCCCATTCTTTTATTTCATTTGAAGGCATATTATTAAGCGTTAGTTCATACGGTTCAATTTCTTCATTTAAACTTATCAACCCATGTTTTGCAGAGAGAATGTAAATGCTATCGGCTCCTAAAGTATTTGCATATTTAAGGTTGAACTTAAAAAGTGTACTTATGTAAAGATTCTTTACCTCTGCGCTATGAGGCAGCTTTTTACTGACACATGAAATGAGAACTATCCGCTTTCGCATGGTTTCTACCCTTTAATAACCATAATGCAACATCCTAATTGACGGTTTGTAATGCGTCAAATAGTTGCAATAAAAAACCTCGCCGAGGCGAGGTTTTAATACTACGGAGTAGCAATATTGTATTTCGTTATTGCACCAACCCATCGCAAGATGGATAAGTTGATGCAAAAATCAAAGGCTACATCATACCGCCCATGCCGCCCATTCCACCCATATCCCCACCACCAGCGGGAGCATCTTCTTTAGGCAGTTCAGCTACCATGCAGTCAGTCGTCAGCATTAAGCCAGCCACTGAAGCGGCATTTTGCAATGCAGAACGCGTTACTTTTGTTGGGTCCAAAATACCCATTTCAATCATATCGCCATAGGTTTCATTGGCTGCGTTGTAACCGTGGTTGCCTTTGCCAGCTGCCACGTTGTTGACTACCACTGATGGCTCAACACCCGCGTTTTGTACGATTTGACGTAATGGCTCTTCTACCGCGCGCAGTACAATTTTGATGCCTGCTTCTTGGTCTAGGTTGTCACCTTTAACTTTAGAAATTGCATCACGTGCGCGAATTAATGCAACGCCACCGCCAGCAACAATGCCTTCTTCAACCGCAGCTCTAGTAGCATGAAGTGCATCTTCTACACGGGCTTTTTTCTCTTTCATCTCGATTTCAGTGGTCGCGCCAACTTTAATTACCGCAACACCGCCAGCTAATTTAGCCACGCGTTCTTGTAGTTTTTCTTTGTCGTAATCGCTGGTGGCTTCTTCAATTTGTGCTTTGATTTGTGCAATGCGTGATTTGATATTCGCCTCAACACCAGCGCCGTCAATGATGATG
>JANMBK010000131.1:0-5174 GCA_031360365.1 Methylophilaceae bacterium | reverse complement strand
CGCACTCGGCACAACAAGCCTTATCTTTATTTAATATACAGATGCCCGCATTGGTGATTAGCGATTTACGCATGCCTGATATGGATGGGTTTGCTTTGTTTGAGGCCATCCATGCGCTCAATCCCACGGTGCCGTTTATTTTACTCACGGCGCATGGCTCTATCCCCGAGGCGGTACATGCCACGCAGCAAGGTGTGTTTAGCTTTTTAACCAAACCTTTCGATAGCAAAAATTTGCTTCAGCAAGTTGAATATGCGCTCAAAATTGCGCCGAGTACGCAACATGTAGTGTCAGTGAATAACAGTTGGTGTGCCAACATTGTTTGTAGCAGCCAGCAAATGCTAAGCCTGTTAGCACAAGCCAAATTAATCGCAGCGTCGGATGCCAGCGTACTTATTCAAGGTGAAAGCGGTACTGGCAAGGAGTTACTAGCACAAGCCATACACCAAGCCAGCGCTCGTGGCAGCATGCCATTTGTAGCGATTAACTGCGCGGCACTGCCTGAAGCATTGCTAGAATCTGAACTGTTTGGCCACAGCAAAGGCGCCTTTACCGGTGCCACGCGCGACCATCAAGGCTTAATCAAAAACGCACATGGCGGAACGCTTTTTTTAGATGAAATTGGTGACATGCCACTGGCGATTCAAGTCAAACTTTTACGCGCTTTGCAAGAGCGGGTGATTCGTCCTGTCGGCTCTACCGAGCAAACCAGCATTGATATTCGCCTCATTTGCGCTACCCATAAAAACTTGCTCGAAGCCATACAAGCCAATCAATTCAGAGAAGACTTTTATTACCGTATTAATGTGGTGAGCTTAGAGATTCCACCATTAACGGCACGGCGTGAAGATATTTCCCTGCTAGCCAACCATTTTTTAACAAACTTAAATAAAAAATATCAAAAAAAACTAAACGGTTTTGCTGCAGAAGCGCTTGAAATCTTGCTGGCAGCACCCTGGCCAGGCAATGTTAGGCAGCTGCAAAATATAATTGAGCAAGTGGTGGTGCTGGCTACTACACCCATTATTACCAGCAAACTGGTACAAAAAGCGCTGCAAGATAATGTTGCTCACATGGTCTCGTTTGATGCAGCACGCAAAAATTTTGAGCAGCAATATTTAATTAATTTGCTTAAAGCGACGCAAGGCAACGTGACGCAAGCGGCGCGCATTGCCGATCGCAATCGTACTGATTTTTATAAATTACTACAGCGCCATCAAATCAACCCGGTCCTATTCAAAGATTCTGCACTTAAAGATTCATAGGTTTCAGAATAGCGTCTCTGTTTAGCGACAAAAAAAAACATTAGTTTTCATCAAGTTAGCTACATTACCAAAAAAACTGTCTCTATTTAGAGACGTTATTATCTCTCAATAAATCGTAAAAACACCATAAGCCATTGTTTTTAATATAGAAATAATTCTGGCACGGCAAATGCTAATACTAAATTGTAATCACTTTTTATTGTACAGGAGCCTCAGCATGATTAAATTCGATCAATTAAGCACATTTAATAAAGCCACTATTATGTTGCTAACTGGTATTTCATTAGCAAGCCTTGTCATACCTTACTCAATGGCAGACACCAGAGTAAACAGCGTCAAAGTTATTGAGCCTAATGCAAATGAAGCCAAAGCAAATGTAATAGTCGCAGAAGTACCAGCAGATAATGACTTTAAAAAACTAGACTTAAATAGTGATAAAAAAATCTCATTAAAAGAAGCGGTAAAAGATAAAACTTTAGCGACTAGCTTTGATATGACCGACATGAATAAAGATGGCAACATTACAACAGATGAGTATTCAAGCTACAAAGCTAGCACGATGAAAAATCCAGAAGGATCTGCTGCATCACCTACAAGCGCAGTGACTCCTGAAGCTGCACCGGTAACGCCATAATTTGTTTTAGCAGTAATCCTACAAGTCTCCCCTTAGATTTGTAGGTTTAGCCACACTGCTCTGCAGTGTGGCTTTTTTTATGCTTAAATTTTGTATTTAAATTTATTATTGCAATTTATGTGAAAAAACAATGCCCTGGAAGCCGCATGGATATTGGCTTGCAGGGCATGCAAATAAAGCTTTTAAATTAGCTTACCTGATTACTCTTGCCCAATTTGATACACTTCGTAATCCACTTCAACAATTTTACCTGTTACTGCATCCACTTCAACTTTAACTTCTTCTTTATCCGCTTCTAAAATATCAAACTCGTAAGAAGCACCTCCATCTGATTCAAGCTCATACTCAGTTTCAACTACAGTTCCTGGATGCGCAGCAAGCGCTGTTGCTTTAGCATCAGCCTCGCTTACTTTTGCAATTGCTTTGAATTTCGCATCGTCAGCCTTTACTTCTTGCTCAGTCTCAATGATTTTGCTGGTTTTAACATCACATTCAACGTCCCACGCGGTGCCATCTGCCGATTCAATATCAAACTCATACACGGGTTTCTTACCCTCTGATTTAAGTTCAACTTTAACGATTTTCCCGTCATGTTTGCTTAAGGCAGCTTTAACGCATTTTCCCATGCTGTCAAAAGATTTTGGTTTTATAGTGCTGTGGTCCGCAATTGCTGTTGATGTAAATGCTGCAGCCAATAACGCAGCGCCTAATGTTAGGTGAAATTTCATGGTTAATCTCCTAAATGAACAAATGAAGCAAAAATATAAAACAAATATCTCCTCCACTGCATAGATTAGAGTAACTGCAAAAAAATTCAATAAGTGCTTGAATAAATTACACTTATTTTACATTTTTGGTTACAGATAGCCAGTGATGCGGCTATAAACAGCCAAAAACTATTTAAACGGCAACTAAGCCTTTAATAGCTGGATGTGGGTCATAATTTTCCAGCGTAAAGTCTTCAAACTTAAAGCTAAAAATATCGCTCACTTCTGGGTTAATGCGCATGGTGGGCAAGGCACGCAAATCGCGTGAAAGCTGCTCATTCACTTGATCAAAATGGTTGTTATAAATGTGTGCATCACCTAACGTGTGCACAAAATCGCCCAGTTTTAAATTGCATACTTGTGCCACCATCATGGTAAGCAGCGCATAAGAAGCAATATTAAACGGCACGCCTAGGAATATATCGGCACTGCGTTGATACAACTGACAGCTCAATTTACCATCTGCGACATAAAACTGAAAAAAAGCATGGCAAGGCGGCAGCTTCATTTTATCTACATCGGCTACATTCCAAGCGCTTACGATGAGTCTGCGCGAATCAGGATTGGTTTTGATGGCATTCATTACCTGCGTAATTTGATCGATATGCGAACCGTCTGGCTTCGGCCAATTACGCCACTGGTAGCCATACACAGGGCCGAGATTACCATTTTCATCCGCCCATTCGTCCCAAATACGCACACCGTTTTCTTTGAGATATGCAATGTTGGTGCTACCTTGCAAAAACCATAACAGCTCATGAATAATTGATTTTAAATGCACTTTTTTGGTAGTCAGCAGCGGAAAACCCTCCGCCAAATCAAAACGCATTTGATAACCGAACACCGACAACGTACCCGTGCCAGTACGGTCTTCTTTTTTGTTGCCGTGTGCTAAAACATGGCGTAATAAATCGGTGTATTGTTTCATAAGTGGTTCGTCATTCTGGCGCAGGCCAGAATCCAGTCAAGTAAGTTGATCATACAAATCTAACCAATCAGGATTCATCTGTTTAATAATGCGTATTTTCCATGTTCGATGCCAGTATTTAAGCGCTTTCTCACGCGAAATCGCTGATTCCAGCGTCGCATGTGGTTCATACCAAACCAAATTATGAATCTCATACTTCTTGGTAAATCCTTCCACAACATTGTTTTTATGTTGCCAAATCCTAGAAATCAGGTCGGATGTTACACCGATGTAAAGCGTCCCGTTTCGTTCATTCGCTAGAATATAAACACATGGTTGCATATCCACCTCGTCTGGATTCTGGCCTTCGCCAGAATGACGGTTTAAGTGTGTTTCACTATAAATTCTTTAATCGCCGAATCACTCACATCCATCACAGTAAATTTTTGCGGTAAATCTTCAATGCCATGTAACGATTCAGGACGCGGTGGAATCGTTCCTAGCGCTTCCACCATCGCATCTTCAAACTTGGCGGGTAGCGCGGTTTCTAGCACTAGCATGGGCACATTTGTATCGCGCAATTCTAATGCAACTTTTAAGCCATCTGCCGTATGCGTATCAATCACCACGCCATATTTGCTGTTAGTTACGCGAATGGTCGCCATGCGCGCCGCGTGGCTGCTTGCGCCCGATACAAAGCCATAATCCGCCAGTTTTGGCATGAGATGTTTGATGTCAAACGCGCCGCCATTATCGACGCTGCCCCATAATTCGCGCACTTTCGCGCCATCTTTGCCCACCAAATCAAACACAAAGCGCTCAAAGTTTGAGGCTTTGCTAATGTCCATTGAAGGGCTGCTGGTCTGGTATGTATTGGCCGCACCACGTGGGCGATAAGTACCTGTTTTAAAAAATTCATCCAGTACATCATTTTCGTTGGTTGCGACTATTAACTTGCCAATTGGCAAGCCCATCGTGCGTGCAATATGGCCTGCACATACGTTGCCAAAATTACCGCTTGGCACAGAAAAATCCACTTTTTGTGCATTGTTTGTAGTGACAGCAAAATAACCTTTAAAGTAATACACCACTTGCGCGACAATGCGACCCCAATTGATAGAATTGACCGCGCCGATTTTGTATTTAGCTTTAAAAGCTGCGTCGTTACTCACGGCTTTTACCATGTCCTGGCAATCGTCAAACACACCGTTAACCGCAATGTTAAAAATATTATCATCTTTCAAACTAAACATTTGCGCGGTTTGAAACCGACTCATTTTTTTATAGGGACTTAGCATAAACACGCGCACACCTTGTTTGCCACGCATGGCATATTCTGCCGCGCTACCAGTATCACCCGAAGTCGCGCCTAAAATATTGGTGGTTTCACCTTTTTTGGCAAGTACATATTCAAATAAATTACCTAGCAGCTGCATGGCCATGTCTTTAAACGCTAACGTCGGTCCGTTAGAAAGGCTTAATAGATATAAGTTATCTTCTAATTTTAAAATCGGTGCGATGTCGTCTGCGTTTTGGCCTTTGTGAACAAAACCATATACATCTGCACGATAGGTCTTATCGATAATCGCCTTTAAATCTGC
>JANMBK010000069.1:0-2643 GCA_031360365.1 Methylophilaceae bacterium | reverse complement strand
CATGGGTAAATCCACCATTATTAACGCCCTACTGCCCGATCAAAATGTGCGCACACAAGCGATGAGCGAAGCACTAGATAGTGGCAAACATACGACTACCGCAGCGCATTTATACCACCTTGACACTAGCTCTAACTTAATCGACTCACCAGGTTTGCAGGAGTTTGGCTTAAATCATCTTAGTCAAACTGATTTAGAATTGGCGTTTATTGAGTTTAGGCCATATTTAGGCAAATGCCGCTTTAACAACTGTAAACACACACACGAGCCAGATTGTGCAGTCACTGGTGCCGTCAATACTGGTAAAATTTCACCCAATAGATTAAAGTTCTATCAAGAATTATCGCTAGAAATTAACCCCTAAATATTTTCTAAGCTTTAAGCTACAAACATGAGTAAAACCGCTTTTATTTCTCATCCTGATACACTGTTGCACGTGATGGATGGCAATCACCCCGAATCGCCCGCGCGAATTACTGCGATTAAAAATGCCGTGCTGGCAAGCAAGCTAAAACTGCAGTTTTACGACGCGCCAGCTGCCAGCAAAGTCCAACTTGAGCGAGTACACACAAAAGACTATGTTGAAGAGATTTTTAACATAGCCCCCAAGGCAGGATTGGTGCGGCTGGACGGCGACACTGCGATGGGGCCGATGAGCTTATCAGCCATCTTACACGCCAGCGGCGCGGTAATTTTAGCCACTGATTTAGTGCTGCAAGGCAAAGCTGATAATGCATTCTGTTGCATACGCCCGCCTGGGCACCACGCAGGAAAATCTAATAGCGCAGGTTTTTGTATTTTTAATCATGTTGCAGTGGGCGTGGCGCACGCCATGAAGCAATACAACTTGAAGCGCGTGGCAATTATTGATTTTGATGTCCATCATGGCGATGGCACTGAAGATATTTTTAAAGACAACCCCAACGTCATGCTGTGCTCGACTTTCCAGCACCCGTTTTACCCGCATCGTGGTGCAGAGTCGCGTAGTAAAAATATGATTAACTTGCCCTTGCCCGCCAAAGCCAATGGCGAAGATTTAAAAAAAACATTTGAAGCAGAAATTAAACCTGCAATAGCTGCATTTAAACCAGAGCTTATTTACATTTCTGCAGGCTTTGATGCACATGTGAATGACCCTTTAGCTGATTTAGCGCTCATTACGCAAGACTATGCTTGGATGACGGAGTTTATTAAAAAAATTGCAAACAATTGTTGCGCAGGTCGCATCATCTCTTCACTTGAAGGCGGATATCATTTACCATCACTATCTGAAAGTGTTTTGGCACATATTAATAGTCTTACGCATTGATACACTAGATAAACATGGATGACATAAAAAAAGAACAGATTAGTGTCGATAGACTAGCACTCGGCATGTATGTGACCGAGTTGGACAGGCAGTGGGCAGGCACACCATTTATGCTACAAGGCTTTTTGCTGGACGACCAACAAGATTTAGACGCTATGCAACATCTTTGTGAATTCGTCTTTATCGATCGCTCAAGGTCTATTGGTGAGCATTTTGCAGCGAATGCCAAATTAAACGTAGCGATTAAGCGTGAAGGCTCGGTGTTTCGTATTAAAGACCCTGGAATCGCAAAATCCGACAAAGTAAATAGTCCTGCTGCCACACAAAATAAGTTTGGCGAAAAAACCTCATTCATAGATATTCTGCGCGATTTAAAAAACTATCAAGCACCACAAAACTTAGAACGCACTAGGCAAGATGGTGTAATGTACAACGTTAAACATGGCGCCAATACTGCTGCGCAAGCCACTCTGCCACATGCGCTACAACAACAGCAAGTTGAAACCCCTTCACTCACACAACAGTTGGCTTCTGATGTTGGTGGGTTTATTGGCGGCTTATTTAAACGCAATAAACTTAAATCGAGTACAGGCCCTGTCTCAGAAAAGGAAAAACTAAATCAAGCTGGTGACGATGGCTACCGCGTCATTATTTACGAGGAAGAAACGCCCGTTGAAAAAGAGATTGCAGCTGTTTATCCGGTGTATGAGCAATCACAAATTGTCACGCGACAGATTTTTGATTCTATTGCGAATGAGCAGCAGCTTGATTTAAGTGCGGTTAGTGAGGTTTTGAATAGCATGGTCGAAAGTATTGGCCGCTCACCAGATGCACTGTTGTGGCTGGCTAGACTAAAGCAAGCCGATGACTATTCTTACAGCCATGCACTTAATGTATCAATCACTTTGATGGCATTTGGTAATTTTTTAGCCTTATCTAAAACACAAATTAAAGAAATTGGCTTGGCTGGTTTGTTGCAAGATGTAGGAAAAGTGAAGTTATCGTCAGATGTGCTGTTAAAAGAAGGCAGATTATCTAAAGAAGAGTTTGAGTATGTTAAAAAACATGTCGACGAAAGCTTAAAAATTCTCGAACATACACCCGACATTCCCAACACAGTCATTTTTTTGGTGGCGCAGCACCATGAGCGTGTGGATGGCAGTGGTTACCCTTATGCGACCAAAGGCAGTCAGATTGGTTTATTGTCGCAAATGGCGGGCTTAATTGATACATATTGCGCCATTACCAGTCACAAATGTTACGCTAAGGGAGTTTATCATCAAGAAGCGCTAGAGCAAATTCATCAATTGAGTGGCAAGCAATTTAGCAGTGAA
>JANMBK010000038.1:0-4615 GCA_031360365.1 Methylophilaceae bacterium | reverse complement strand
TTAGTACCTTTAGACAAAGAACCAGCGCCGTGGGTACTCCACATGCGATTGATGCGATGTTTATTCTTTTCTTTACCACCTACATACGTTTCATCAATTTCTACTGTGCCTGATAAAGGCTTTGTACGGTCTAACTCTATTGCCGCACGGATGCGATGCAACATGTGCCAAGCTGATTTTTGAGTGATGCCAATATCACGGGCTAGCTGGCATGAAGAAATGCCTTTCTTGTGGCTTGTAACTAAGTATATTGCCATGAACCATTTTTGTAATGGCAATTTGCTGTCTTGAAAAATTGTGTCATAGCGAACGCTAAACTTTTGAGCGCATAACTCTTCGCTACATTTATGTGTTTCATCAGCCAATTCGTACACTTTAGTAGAACCGCAATGTGGGCAAATAACGCCATTAGGCCAACGCACTGCGCGGAAGTGTCTAATACACTTCTTTTCATCCGAAAAAACTTGCACCATTTCCATTAAGTTGTTGAATTGTTGAAACATTTTATCTATCCCGCATTACAATAACTACAGAATACAGGATTTGTCAAGTCCAGTCAAGTATATAATTACCGCGCAATCTAATGAAAATCATTAGATGTTTTTAAGTAGATTAAACACCATACTTTTTGCATAGCTGTGTAGTATTCAATCTACGTGATGCGCAGTGAAAACAAAGCAAAACGAATTTTAACTTAAGGAGATTATTATGTGGACAACACCAGCTGCTACTGAAATGCGTTTCGGTTTCGAAGTTACAATGTACGTAATGAACAAATAATTTTTGTTTTTTGCTACGTAAAAGCGCTCTTAAGGAGCGCTTTTTTATTGCCTAAATTTACGGCCTAGGTAGCTCAAATCCTTTAGGCAGCAATACCCAAATTTTACCTTGCTGTTTCATGCTGCCTGCTTGTTTACCCGCATTTTCACCAGCGCCCCAAAAATAATCTGCCCGCACACCACCTTTAATGGCACCACCTGTATCTTGTGCCACCATTAATTTTTTTAGTGGTTTATTGCTGTTAGGCTGTGTGGTGGATAAGAAGACTGGCGCACCAAGTGGCACATGTCTTGGGTCTATGGCCACGCTGCGCTCTGCAGTGAGTGGCACGCCAAGCGCCCCCAGCGGGCCTGACAGGCCAGCAGGTAGCTCTCTAAAAAAAACATAACTTGGGTTAGCATTCAGTAGCTCTTGCAGTTTGGCAGGATTGTTAGCCGCCCAATTTTTAATACCTTGCATGCCAGCTTGGTCCTTAGTCAGCTCACCACGCTCAATTAACAATCTACCGATTGAATTGTAAGCTTGGCCATTTTGGTCGGCATAGCCTACCTGCATCGTTTGCCCATTTTCAAGCTGCACTATGCCAGAGCCTTGTACTTGCAAAAAAAAGCCTTCTACTTGGTCGTCAATCCACACCAATTCGTTGCCGGCCAATGGAGAAATTACTGTTTCAATCTCAGCCCGCGTGGGATAAGGCACCAACTTATTTCCTTTTATTTTTCCGCGCAAGTGCTTATTTTTTAGCTCTGGGTAAGTTTCGCCTAAATCCACTGTAATTAAATCTGCTGGCTGTTTATAGAGTGGATGCGAATATTGGCTAGACTTGGTAAGGCTACCTTTTAACAAAGGCTGATAATAACCTGTGATTAGCCCAGTATCGTTACCGTCTGCATTGCTGGTGCTGTAGACATTAAAATGTTCAGCAAAATACGCTTGTACTGCTTGTTTGTTGGGTTTGTTTAAAACACTAGCGGCGCTGCAGGCGTTTTGCCAAAGCTGCTGATTATTTTGTATTTTATTTACTAATGTACTGCAACTTTGTAGCCATGCAGGCCAAGCAGCGCTCATGTCATCTTCTACAAAACCATCGATATCTTGCCAATGTGCGGGTTTTAACAACGCATAATCTTGCGAAACTACAGGTTTGTCACCTGCTGGTGGCGATGCTTGTTGTGTGCAATCACATTTGACTGCGCTGCTTTGCGGTGTGGACTTCACGTTGCCTTTGCTGCAAGAAACGGCAAGCAACGCAATTAAAATGAGAGCGTAATTTTTCAAAATTTGGTTTTGAGTTCTAGTTTAATGCTTATCAATTTAGTACTTTAGGCACAGCCAAAGTAAATGGTTCAATCACTGCATTGAAAAAATTCCCATCTTCGGCGACAATTTGATAAGTGCCGCGCATAGCGCCCACCGGCGTGGCTAGCAGCGTGCCACTGGTGTAATCAAACTGCTGACCAGGCGCCAGTAAAGGTTGTGCGCCAACAACGCCCAAACCTTTCACCACTTGCACATGATTATTGGCATCTGTAATCATCCAATGGCGACTAATCAGTTGAGCAGAGATATTACCCACATTTGTAATTGTCACTGTGTAGGCAAACGCGTACTTATTATCTTCTGGGTCAGATTGGTCTTGCAAATAGGCAGTTTGTACACTGACTTTAAACGCATATTTTTTGTTGTCTGCCATATTAATTTATTATGCTGCTGTGATTAAACCAGCCACGGGTGAGCTAGGGCTGGCAGAATATAATTTTTTGGGCATGCGGCCGGCTAAAAAAGCCTCACGCCCAGCTTCAACTGCCTTTTTCATGGCGGATGCCATTAAAACTGGGTTTTTAGCTACTGCAATGGCAGTGTTCATTAAAATACCTGCACAACCCAGCTCCATCGCAATGGCGGCGTCGCTGGCCGTACCCACTCCTGCATCCACTAAAACGGGCACTTTTGCGTTTTCAATAATAATTTCTAAGTTCCATGGGTTTAAAATACCCATGCCAGAGCCAATCAGTGAGGCCAGCGGCATGACTGCGCAGCAGCCAATCTCTTCTAGTTGCTTGGCAATAATCGGGTCGTCCGAGGTGTAAACCATCACATCGAAGCCATCTTTTACCAAAGTTTTCGCAGCTGCGATGGTTTCAATCACATTCGGGTACAAAGTTTTTGGGTCGCCCAACACTTCAAGCTTCACCAGTTTGTGACCATCTAACAACTCTCTGGCTAATCTTAAAGTGCGCACCGCGTCATCGGCCGAATAACAACCAGCAGTATTAGGTAAATAGGTAAATTCTTCTGGCGGTAAGCAATCTAGCAGCGAAGGCTCCCCCGCGTGCTGGCCAATATTCGTGCGACGTATCGCAACAGTCACAATTTGCGCGCCACTGGCATCAATGGCGGCGCGGGTTTCGGAAAAGTCTTTATATTTGCCCGTACCTACCAATAAGCGCGAGCTATAATTCTTGCCAGCTATGATTAAATCGTCATTCATATTCATCTTTAATTTCTTACCTGTCAAACCATTTATCCACCACCGACAGCGCCCACAATTTCTAATTTATCGCCATCGCTCAACATAACTACATCAAACTGGCTACGCGGCACAATTTCACCATTTCTCTCAATCGCTAAACGTTTGCCTGTTAAATTTAATGTCACCACTAACGCAGTAATGGTCACATTATCGCTATATAACTGTTTAATATTGCCATTAATAAAAATTTGCATAGGATTAATTTTACTGGAAAGCTATATTCCACGGTAAATTTTAACGATTTAAAGTAATTTTTTGTTTTTACTCAATTTGGTACAGAGTGTGCTTAGTTTTTATTTGAAGTTAGATTATATTTAATTTTTTTGTGTAATCCGCCACAAAAGCTGTGCGTTGAGCATAAAAATGTAATGATTTTAATGATTTATTGACCAAACCTAAATAATGATTGAATTTTTTTGATAGATTACTTACCAACCTACAGGAACAAAATTCCGATAGATTTAACTCCCAAAAGGAAAATATGATGCAAGCTGCAAATGTAAAACAAGTTTCAAAACCAACATTAGCTGATAAAGCTATTAACCTCACTCTGGTACAACAGGATATTGAAGCTACACCAGCATTCAAGTCCAGCCAAGTGGTTGAGTTAACCAAGTCTCAAAGTTTTAAACGTGCAATAGAAGCCAACGGCGACTGTGTTTAACGCAGTGTTTCAAGTACAGCTATAGTACAGTTGTCTAAACTGTTCCAATATCAAGTTAAAAGTGGGTAGCATCTCTGCTAGCCCACTTAATTTAGTCTTATTGCCGTTTTAAAACCTTTTATTCAATCACCAACTGTGGCCGACCTGCCTCAGGCCAATCCAAATGATAAAACTGACCACGTGGTTGATCTTTACGCTCGTAAGTATGTGCCCCAAAATAATCGCGCTGGCCTTGCAATAAATTCGCCGGCAAATCAGCACTACGATAACCATCGTAATAGGCCAACGCCGCACTAAAGCCCTGCGCAGGGATACCATTCGTTACAGCAAGCGCAATTACTTTTCGCCAGCCCGCTTGTCCTTCGTTCATGGCGTTAGTGAAATACGGGTCTAACATCAAGTTTTTTAAACGTGAATTAAGCGCATAAGCCATAGTAATTTTTTGCAGGAAACGGGCGCGAATAATGCAACCACCTCGCCAAATTTGTGCAATCTCGCCAAAATTCAATTTCCAGTTATAAGCTACTTGCGCTTTATCAATTAACTGAAAGCCTTGTGCATACGCGCAAATTTTGCTGCAATAGAGTGCATTTTTAATGGCATCAATAATGGCTTTTTTATCTGTCTCATGTTTAATA
>JANMBK010000037.1:0-2135 GCA_031360365.1 Methylophilaceae bacterium | reverse complement strand
TGCAGGCGCGTATTGCAGCAGGCAAATAATACATAACATCGTCAGATAAATTAATTGGTGCTTTATTTTCGCCTAGGTTTTCGGCCACATTATCTAACAAGTTTTGTGCTTTTTCGGCTGTCATTTCGCGCAGCAATTCACCACGTAAATTATGCACGCCAGCACTATCCATCAAAAAAATCAGCTTATCTGCATCCAATGCAATCGCCGCGCTGACTGCCACATCCTCTAAACTTAAATTAAATGCCTCGCCCGTAGGCGAATAACCAAGCGGCGATAGCAGCACCAGCTCACCATCGTTTAAGCGTCGCTGTATGCTGGTGGCATCTACTTTGCGCACCTCACCTGTGTGTTGCAAATCGATGCCATCGCGTACGCCAAGTGGTTTTGCAGTGACAAAATTACCGCTGGCCACACGAATATCCGCGCCTGCCATAGGCGAGTTAATAAGCCCCATCGAAAGTTGTGCTTCAATCTCCACCCGCACCGCGCCATTAGCTTCTTTTACAATTTCCATCGCAGCATCATCGGTAACACGCAAACCGTTGTGCAAAACGGCGGTAAGTTTGGCACGTTTCAAACGCTGTTCAATTTGTGGGCGCGCACCATGCACCAACACTAACCTAACCTCTAAACTTGCCAATAGATTTAAATCATGCGAAAGCGCAGCAAATTGCTTGTCGTTAATTACCTCGCCACCAAACGCGATAACAAAAGTACGGCCACCAAATGCATGAATATAAGGCGTGGCACTGCGAAACCAACCTACAAATTTTTGAGGAGCAAAATCATGCTCAGTTGTAGGGTTAGTGGTGGATGACAATGGGCTATTTTCACTCGCCGCATACAAATAAGCGGGGGAGCAATCTAGCGCCGCCGCCACTTTGCGTAACAACGCCTCGTTTATACCCAACTCGCCACGCTCAATGCGCGACAAATTGCCAGCATCTGCGCCCACCCTTTCGGCCAGTGTTTGCAGGGTAATATTGAGCGATTTACGCCGCATACGGATTGAGTTAGCTAAGGACATGGCTTTTATATAGTGTAATAATTACAAAATATTAAAACACAAATGTAAATATTGCAAATAAATTGTCATGAATTGGTTTTAAAAATCGCCTAAAACAGTTTGCAAGACAGAAATAGCAGTCAGAGCTGCAGTTTCGGTGCGTAAAATACGTGGGCCCAACACTACAGATAGAAAGCCGTGGTTTGTCGCTAAGTCAATTTCAGCTTGGCTTAAGCCGCCTTCTGCACCAATAAGTAGTTGAATGTTTTGCGTGGTTTTTGGCAGTGTGGATAATTGTTTTTGGCCAATTGGATTCAGCAAAATGCGCACAGGCTTATCATTATTTTTTAAGGTCTTTATTTTGGTATCGCTAGCACCCTCATGGATGTTGGCTCCCAGCCATGCTGATAATTGCACGGGTGCATGCACTGTTGGCACAAATGCGCGACCAGATTGCTCGCAAGCAGCAACTACTACGTTTTGCCAGTGCTCCAACCGTTTTTGCGCTCGCTCGGGTGAGAGTTTCACCACGCTGCGTTCGGTAGAAAGTGGCTGAATTTCCCTCACGCCAAGTTCAACCGCTTTTTGAATAGTGTAATCCATGCGGTCGCCGCTGGAGATGCCTTGCAGCAAGGTAATGTTGAGCAGCGATTCATTTGTAATTTTTACAACACTTTTTACAATTACCAGCACCTCACTATTTTTACTTTTGGATTTAATGCTGGTAATAGCGCAGGTGTAATCATTGCCATCGCCATTAAACAGCACAATTTCATCGCTTATTTCTAGCCGCAGCACGCGTGTGGCATGAGTAGCGGCGTTGTCGCCTAGTTTGACGGTTGCGCTAATTTTTAGATTATCGGGGTTATAAAATCGACAGTTGCTCATAACCGCATTGTATAGAAATAACGCTATACCGTCATTGCGAGGCATAGCCGCGGCAATCCAGTTGCGGCGTGCAAAACATATGGATTGCCACGGCCTTTATCAAGGCCTCGCAATGACGTATGATAAGATTTATCGTTATCTGGTATTTAGAAAGTGAGCAGCATGGCAAGCATCAACCCACCCGTGTGCGATTTTGGCTGGCAAGCGCCGCATTTTAGCTTGCCCAATTTCAATGATC
>JANMBK010000022.1:0-12810 GCA_031360365.1 Methylophilaceae bacterium | reverse complement strand
GGCTTTTGTGGGACTTTGTTGGCTAGGTCGTGGTTCCGCCTTAACGCTATCGCTTTGTGGCTCTGGTGTTGGTGGCGGCGGAATATGCTCGGGCGGCCGTGGTTGTAGAGGGTTGTCTAACATATTGTCAGGTATAGATTGTTGTGGGAAATCTTCTGCCGTTGGGTCTTCTAGCGGCGGTAAATAGGCCTCTACTTCGGGCGGTGGATTTTCATGGTAAAAATATTCATAAATGCCTTCATCATCTTCACCGATCATAATGCCAAGTAGCGGGTCAATTTTAAGTTGCATGACGCCATCTGGCTGGCTGTAAGGCACGTCTGGTATGCCACGAAGGGCGGTAGCCATATAACGTATCCAAATCGGTAGTGCGGCTTTACCGCCTGTTTCATCCTTGCCTAGCGATCGTGGCTGGTCGTAACCTATCCAAGTAACAGCCACTTGTTTAGCGTTGTAGCCTGCAAACCAAGCATCAATTTGGTTGTTGGTGGTGCCGGTTTTGCCCGCTAAATCTTGGCGACCAAGTTGCCTAGCTTTGGTGGCTGTGCCCCTGTTCACTACGTCGCGCATCATCGAGGTCATGATAAATGCATTGCGACTATCAATCACGCGCGGCGCATCTTTGCCAGCACGTGGGTAATGTGGCTGCTCAATCAGTTTGCCGTTACTGTCTGTAATTTTAGTAATAATATGCGGCGTCACGCGATAGCCACCATTGGCAAACACTGCGTAGCCATTCGCCATGCCCCAAGCTGTGGCGTTGCCAGCGCCTAGCGCCATGGTTAAATAGGCGGGATGATCTTTACGCGAAAAGCCGAATTTGGTGATGTAATCTTGTGCGTAGCGAGGGCCAATTCTTTGTAAAATGCGAATCGACACCATATTTTTAGATTTAACCAGCGCGCTACGCATACGAATCGGGCCTTCATATTTTTTGTCAAAATTTTTCGGCTCCCAACTTTTATTGCTGCCATTTTCTGCGGCCGACATGGTAATGGGCGAATCATCAAAAATGCTAGCAGGCGTTTGGCCTTTTTCTAGCGCGGCCGAATATACGAAAGGCTTAAAGCTAGAACCAGGCTGCCGCCAAGCTTGTGTCACATGGTTAAATTTATTTTTTTTGTAATCAAAACCACCCACTAGAGCTGTCACCGCGCCATCTTCTGGGTTAAGCGCGATGAGTGCAGATTCTACTTTTGGTAGCTCCACAATATGCCATTGGCCATTACTTTTAATTAGTCTTACAACTGAACCAACTTTGATTTTGTGGTTTTTTACATCCTTATCGGCCAAGTTTTTTTGCAATAAACTTAAGCCAGCGCCAGCAACGTCTAAATGCTCAGTTTTTTTGGTGAACACCTGAACCAGTTTTGGTGAAACGCTCGTCACAATCGCAGGCATAAAGCCACCATATTCTTCAATATCGGCTAATGCTGCTTGCATGCCTTCTTCTAACGAGGTTGCATTAAGCTGGCTAAGGTCTAATTGCTTTTCTGGCTTGCCGTAACCTTGGCGGCGTTGGTATTCTAAAATTCCCAGCAAAACAGCGCTGTTAGCAGCCTCTTGGTTGGTTTTTTTAATGGTGGTGTAGACTTTTAAACCGCTAGTATAAATAGCGTCTTGATAGCGCTCATACAGCATTTGACGCACTATTTCAGCCACATAATCGGCATCTAAATCTTTAGAAAGCTTAGAAGATTTAAATTTTAAGGTTTGCTTCATCGCCTCATTAAATTTGGCTTCATCGATAAAGCCATAGCGCTGCATATCGCGCAATACCTCATGCTGGCGATTAATAGCGCGTTTGGGGTTAATGTAAGGGTTATAACCCGTTGGTGCCTTGGGCAAGCCCGCCAATAGGGCAGCTTCAGCTAGTGTGAGTTTAGATAATGACTTGCCAAAATACACTTGCGAAGCCGCCGCAAAGCCGTAAGAACGCTGACCTAAGTAAATTTGATTTAAATAAAGCTCTAAAATTTGGTCTTTGCTAAGCGCTTTTTCAATTTTTAACGCCAGCAAAGCTTCTTTTACTTTGGTGACAATAGTGCGTTTGCCGCCTGGTACAGTAAAAAAGTTTTTTGCCACCTGCATGGTGATGGTGCTGGCACCTTCGTGGCTTTTGCCAGTGATATTATTTTTAATCGCACGTAATACACCTTTGCTATCTACGCCACCATGCTGATAAAAGCGCCTATCTTCAATCGCTAATACCGCATCTTTTAAGTTTTTTGGCACTTTTTCAATTTTGACAAATGCACGCCGCTCCTCGCCAAACTCAGTAATTAAAGCGCCATCGGCCGAGTAAACGCGCAACGGTAATTTAGGCTGGTAATTAGTCAGCGCCTCCAGTGAAGGCAAGGTAGGGTATATCAGCGTAACCGCCAAGGCGGTTAAGGCCGTCAGCGTAAATACGCCTACCAATACAAATAATATGAGGAAATGCCACCACTTTTTTGGGGTCATAGCGTACTTTGGTGAATTGAATCAACGAATGAATATTAGTTGTAAATATACAGTTTTAACAGTATATAAGCGAATGCCAATTAACCAAAACCGCGTAGATTTTTTTAGTTATATAGATTGTGTTAAAAAAGCGACATCTGATGTAAATGTGTCTTATGTACAACTTTAAACCAAAAATTTGCTTTACAGGCTGTAAAGTTGTTGCTAGGATTTAATGTAAATTATCGCTATTGTGCGTAACTAACGAATATTGAAAGAGAATTTTAATTTGAAATTCGATTTTTTTAATGAAAGTACTCCCCCACTTATCGGGGTAGACATCAGTACTTCAGCAGTTAAAATGGTAGAGCTTTCAGCTGCTGGCAAGGGAACGTATCGCCTTGAAGGTTATTCTATCGCCGCTATTCCTAAAGATGCCATTACAGACGGCAATGTGGTGGGCTTAGAGCAAGTTTCTGATGCAGTAAAATTAGCTTGGAAATTATTGGGCTCGCGTGAAAAGCGTGCTGCGTTAGCATTACCTTCCGCGGCGGTTATTACCAAAAAAGTGCTGATGACAGCTGATATGCGCGAAGTTGATATGGAGGCGCAGGTAGAAGCCGAAGCCAATCAGTATATTCCTTTCCCGCTTGAAGAAGTCAATATCGACTTTCAAATTATAGGCCCAGCGCCTAATAATGTAGATGAAGTGGAGGTGTTGATTGCCGCCGCCAGAAAAGAAAAAATTGAAGATCGTGTGGCAGCAGCAGAAGATGCTGGCTTAAAAGTCACGGTGATGGATGTGGATACTTACGCTACCGAAGCTGCCTATAGCTTAGTGGCAAACCAATTACCAAATGCGGGCAAAGAGCAAACGGTGATGATTGTAGATATTGGTGCAGTCATGATGCACATTAACGTTTTGCATGATAACAATTCTGTTTATGTGCGTGAGCAAGCTTTTGGTGGCGCACAACTTACACAAGAAATTCAACGCCGTTTTGGGTTGTCAGTTGAAGAAGCTGAAATTGCTAAACGCAAAGGTGGCCTACCAGATAGCTATGAAAGCGAAGTGTTGCAACCATTCATGCAATCGCTTTCAACCGAAGTAGCGCGTGCGCTGCAATTTTTTACGAGTTCTACCCAATACAACCGTGTTGATCATATTGTTTTGGCGGGCGGTTGTGCAGCGATTCCGGCGGTGGACGTGATGGTACAAGACCGCACGCAAGTGAATACCGTTGTGGCAAACCCTTTTCAAGCCATGTCTGTTGGTTCAAAAGTAAAACAACAACAAGCAACAATAGATGCGCCCGCTTTAATTATTGCGTGCGGTTTAGCCATGCGTGGGGTAGATTAATATGATGCGTATTAATTTATTACCACATCGCCAAATTAAACGTGCTGAGCGCCAACGCGAATTCGGTTTGATGGCTTTAATGGCGGCAGGTGCGGCCTGTGCGGTGGTATTTTTGGGATGGCAATTTTTGGGTTCGCAACGAGATGCACAGGTTGAGAGAAATGTGCGATTAGAAACCGCCATTTCAGGTTTAGATAAAGAAATTGCCGATATTAAAAATTTAAAAGATCAGATTAACAATGTGCTTGAGCGTAAGCAAATCGTTGAAAATTTGCAAACTAATCGCAGTCAAGCCGTGGTCATTTTGGATGAGCTCACGCGTCAATTGCCTGAGGGTTTGTATTTGAAAAGTATTAAGCAAACAGGTAATTTGATTACTCTAGAAGGTGTGGCAGATACTAATGCGCGGGTCGCCACCTTGGTGCGAAATTTAAGCGTATCAAATTGGATGGAATTGCCTAACCTTGTTGAAATTAAATCACTGACTGTGAATAACACTAAACAAAATGAATTTACTTTAAATGTGAGCTTAAAAGCACAAAAAGCAGAAGAAGTGCCCAGACAAGCAGGGGCAAATCAATGAAATTAGATGATTTTAACAATATAGATTTTAAAAATGCAGGTAGCTTGCCGATGCCGGTAAAGCTGGTTCTGTTGGGTATTTTGGCCATTATTTTAATTGGCTTGGGTTATTGGTTTTTATGGAGCCCGCAAATTGATGAGCTTGACCAAGCGAAGGCTAAAGAACAAGAATTGCGTCAAACATTTTTAACCAAAAAAGCCCAAGCCATCAAGGTAGATGCATATAAACAGCAAATGATAGACATTGAAAAAACTTTTGGTGCCTTGTTAAAGCAATTGCCAGATAAATCACAAATGGATGGCTTGCTGACGGACATTAACCAAGCAGGCCTAGGTCGTGGTTTAGAGTTTGATTTATTTAAACCAGGCCAAGAAACTGTGGCAGATTTCTATGCTGAAATGCCCATTCAGATTAAGATTAAAGGCAATTATCACGATGTAGGCGCGTTTGCGACTGATATTTCTAAACTTTCTAGAATTGTGACGTTGAACGATTTGAATATTTTGCCTTTAAACAAAGATGTTAAAGATAGTATATTGACGATGGAAGCGACTGCAAAAACATATCGTTATTTAGATTCTTCTGAGATAGCAGCCAAAAAAGCGGCAGAAATGAAGGCTAAGAAAAAATGATGATGTTTAATTTAATGCCGTTTAATTTATTTTCGAAATTAGCACTTATTGTGGCGCTAGTGAGTTTGCTGTCAGCTTGTGCTGGTGGAGAAGGTGATGACCTTGATAAGTTTATGGCAACTGCTGCCAATGACATGGGTAAAGGGGTAGAGCCGCTACCAGAAGTGTTACCTTATTCGCCTTTGGAATATAATGCAGATGGTACTTTGACTGACCCATTTAAGGCGCGTAAGGCATTGAGTAAAGCTGGTGCGTTGCAACCAAATACTAATCGGCCTAGAGAGGCATTAGAAGCATTTCCGTTAGAAAGCTTGAAATATGTGGGCTCGCTAAGCAGAAATAAATCTATTTTTGCGCTGATTAAAACCCCAGATAACAATATACAACAAGTGAAAAAGGGCAACTATGTGGGCCCAAACTTTGGATTGGTGACACAAATAAATGAGAGCGACATTGTGGTAAAAGAAATTGTCCAAGACGACCTGACAGGTGATTGGGTTGAGCGCAATGCAAGTATTAACCTGCAAGAATAATGACTGGAATGAACATGACTGGATTTAACATGGCGAGAATAATGACGAAACTATTTGCTATATTCTTACTGATAGGCACGGCCTTATTGAATAGCGCTTACGCGGCAGATGAAGACCTATTTAGCAATAAAATTGAAAATATCGATTTTTCTGCCTTGTCTGGCGGGCGTGTTAGCATTCGTGTTAAATTAAAAGAAGCGCTTGCTAACCCGCCTGCTGGCTTTACACTCAACAACCCATCAAGAATTGCCTTGGATTTCCCTAACGTCGGTAATGGCTTGGCAGAAAGCAATATTCCAAGTGAGCAAGGGGCATTAAAAAGCGTTACTTTGGCGCAAGCTAAAGATCGTACGCGCATGGTGCTAAATTTATCTCGCAATGTTGGCTACAACACGATTATTAGTGGTAAAGATGTGATTATTACTTTGCAAGGCAACGAGGCTACTACCGCCAGTACTAACACAGAAACACGTTTTGCTGAGTCGCGTGCGGCCAATGGCCAAACGCATGCTATTTCAAACGTTGATTTTATGCGTGGTAAAAATGGTGAAGGTCGTATTATTGTGGATTTATCAGATGCTAATACTGGCATTAACATTAAACAAAAAGGCAAACTGATTACGGTTGATTTTATCAACACCGATGTGCCTGCTGAGTTGCAGCGTCGCTTAAACGTCATCAACTTTAATACGCCAGTGTTGTATGTAGATACCATGAAACAAGGTAAAAATGGCCGCATGGTGATTGAGCCTAAAGGTAATTGGGAGCAGTCTGCCTATCAAGCCGATAACAAATTTATCATTGATGTGCGCCAAGTGGTTGAAGATCCAAATAAACTAGTTAAAGGAAATAAGCCAGGCTTCTCAGGCGAGAAGTTATCGCTTAATTTTCAAAATATAGAAGTACGTTCAGTATTGCAAGTAATCGCAGACTTTACTGGTTTAAACATTATCACCAGCGACACGGTGACTGGTAACTTAACCTTGCGCTTAAAAGATGTTCCATGGGATCAAGCCATGGACATAATTATGCAAAATAAAGGCTTGACCATGCGTAAATCTGGTAATGTCATTATGGTGGCGCCAGCAGACGAGGTTAATGCTAAAGATAAAGCGCAGTTGGCAGCGGCTGGCGAGATTGAGGATTTAGAGCCGCTACGTACCGAAGCATTTACGCTTAAATACCAAAAAGCAGAAGATATGAAAGCGCTACTCACTGGAACAACGTCGGCTGGGGGCTCTGCATCTAGTGGGCAAAATCAAAATAAAGGTGTTTTATCTAAACGTGGCACAGTAAATGCCGATGTAAGAACCAATACTTTATTTATACAAGACACGGCCAAAAAGCTTGAGGAAATTCAGGCTGTACTTAATAAGATAGATATCCCTGTAAGACAGGTGATGATCGAATCACGACTTGTATTGGCTGATGATAGATTTAGTAAAAGCTTAGGTGCAAGATTTGGCGTAGAGTCGCAAACTAGTCCAGGTCAAAATGTATTGAACATAGGCGGTAATTTAGCTAATACTAGTGCTGTTACGAGAACTGGTCCAGACGGAACAACTGTTACCCAGGCTGCAACTACGGGCGGTCTCAATTCAAACTTGCCGTCTTCACTTGTAAATTCAGGCAGCATTGCCTTTAGTTTGTTCAGATTACCTGCTGGCCTACTCTTAAACTTAGAATTGTCAGCGCTTGAAAGAGATCAGCGTGGAAAAATTGTTTCAAGCCCGCGTGTCACGACCGCTAATCGACAAAAGGCTAAGATAGCGCAAGGTACCGAGATTCCATATCTTGAAGCCTCAGCCAGTGGTGCAGCTACCGTCGCATTTAAAGAGGCGGTACTTAGCTTAGAGGTGACGCCGCAAATTACACCTGACAATAAAATTATTATGGATTTAGAGGTTAAAAAAGATCAAGTTGGGGTAATTTTTGCTGGCGTGCCCTCCATTAATACCCAAAATGTGACCACACAAGTGTTGGTATCCAATGGTGAAACAGCTGTGCTAGGCGGCATTTACGAGCAAACTGAGCGTAATGATGTAGAAAAGGTACCTTTCTTTGGAGACATACCTGTTTTAGGAAATCTGTTTAAACGTAGGACTAAGCAGGATGACAAAACTGAGTTGCTGATTTTTATTACTCCGAAAATTATGGATGAAAGTTTAGGCTTAAGGTAGATAAAATATAATTCCACGCTGACAGAAAGCACGCTTTACCTTAAAATGCCTATCATTCGCTTGATAGGTATTTTTTATTGTGGCAATAAATAAGAATAATATTTTTTTTGTAGGTTTAATGGGGGCAGGTAAAACCACCATTGGTAAATTGTTAGCCAAGCATTTAGGCAAGACTTTTTACGATACAGATCATGAAATAGAAAAACGCACAGGTGTAAAAGTGTCTACGATATTTGAGTTAGAAGGTGAAATGGGCTTTCGTAAACGCGAAACGGCCATCATTGAAGAGCTTAGCCAGTTAAGCAATATCATCATGGCAACTGGCGGCGGCGCCATACTGGCAGAAGAAAATAGACAATTATTAAAAGCCAATGGTACAGTGATTTATTTGCGTGCCAACGTCAATGAACTTTGGCATAGAATGCGCAACGATAAGCACCGGCCTTTGCTGCAAAATGTAGATATTCGCACTAAGTTAGAGCAACTATATGCCGAGCGCAATCCGTTATATACGCAAACTGCGAAGATGATTTTTGATACTGGCAACCAGCCTGTTACTAATATACTAAACCAAATTGAAAAGTCTCTGAGTCAAATAGAAAAATCAATCAATGACCCAAGCTAGTCCCATGATGCAAACTTTGAATGTAGCCCTCGGCGACCGTGCTTACCCTATACACATCGGCCGGGGTTTATTAAGCCAGCCAGAGCTTATTTTGCAGTATTTGAAACGCAAACAAGTGGCTATTATCACCAATACGACTGTTGCGCCGCTTTATTTAGAAAAACTTGCTAAACCTTTGCGTGATGCTGGCGTAGGTGTGATTGAGATTATCCTGCCAGACGGCGAAGCATACAAAAATAGCGGAACACTCAACACCATATACGATGCGCTACTGCAAAACCGTTGCGAGCGCAGTACAACATTAATTGCGCTGGGTGGCGGTGTAATAGGCGATTTAACGGGTTACGCAGCTGCTACTTATTTACGCGGTGTGCCGTTTATACAAATTCCCACCACGCTGCTTTCTCAAGTAGATTCTAGCGTGGGCGGCAAAACGGGCATTAATCATCCACTTGGTAAAAACATGATAGGCGCATTTTACCAACCCAAGCTGGTACTGGCAGATATTGATACGCTGCAAACCTTGCCCAAGCGTGAGTTATCTGCTGGTGTGGCTGAGGTGATTAAATATGGCCTCATTCGCGATGCAGATTTTTTTGATTGGCTAGAGGTCAATATAGCCAAGTTAATGTGCTTAGATGAAGCGGTAACCAGTTATGCTATTTATCGCTCATGCCAAAATAAGGCCGAGGTGGTGGCAGCTGATGAACATGAGTCTGGCGAGCGTGCATTACTTAATTTAGGCCACACCTTTGGCCACGCCATAGAAAACGCCATGGGTTATGGCGTGTGGTTACATGGCGAAGCCGTGGCGGCGGGTAGCATGTTGGCAGCCGATTTATCGCAGCGCATGGGTTGGCTTAACGACACAGAAGTACACAGAATACATGCCCTACTAAGCGCATCCAGCTTGCCTCTCAGGGCACCTAATTTAGGGGTAGAAAAGTATTTAGATTTAATGCAATCAGACAAAAAAGTGGCAGATGGGAAAATAAGACTGGTATTACAGCAAGGCATCGGAAAAGCAGTGATAACTAGTGATTATGACGTTGACAAACTAAAACAAACGCTAAGTCTGTCATGCTGAACTTGATTCAGTATCCAATCTATCAACAGATTCTGACTTTCGTCAGAATGACAGCATTTTTATGAGTATGCTCACCCTTTACGCCGCCAACCCAGAAAAATCGCTTGGTCGTGCCTACGTTGAGCCAGAATCTCCAACGCGCAACGCCTTTCAACGCGATCGTGACCGTATCATCCACTCCACCGCCTTTCGCCGTTTAGAGTATAAAACACAAGTGTTTGTAAACCATGAAGGCGATTTGTTTCGCACTCGCCTTACGCACAGTTTAGAAGTCGCCCAATTGGCGCGCGGCATAGCGCGTACGCTTAATCTACACGAAGATTTAACTGAGGCGATTGCGCTGGCACACGATCTTGGGCACACGCCATTCGGCCATGCTGGGCAAGATGCGCTAAACGATTGCATGAAAGATTATGGTGGTTTTGAGCACAATCTGCAGTCGTTAAGAGTTGTCGATAAACTGGAACAACGCTATGCAGAATTCGATGGCCTGAACCTTACTTTTGAGCTACGCGAAGGCATTTTAAAACACTGCTCACTGAAAAACGCCAAACAATTAGGTGATGTAGGCTTGCGTTTTATTAACAAAACCAGCCCCAGTTTAGAGGCGCAAGTCACCAATTTTGCCGATGAAATTGCCTACAATAACCACGATGTTGACGATGGCTTGCGCTCTGGCTTAATTACAATCGAACAGCTGCAAAGCGTTGAATTATTTGCTTCGCAACTGGATGTAGTCAAAAGAAAATACCCAAAGCTTGAGCAAAAACGGCTGATTCACGAAACCATACGCCGAATGATCAACGTGCTGGTGGTTGATTTATGTACGCAAAGCAGCGCCAATTTCAGCCAACTTAATCCTAAAAGCATACAAGATATTCGCCAAGCGCCTTATTTAGTGGGCTTTAGCGCGCCTATAGCCAAGCAGAATTTGGCTTTAAAACAATTTTTACGTAAAAATTTATATCAGCATTACAAAGTGAATCGAATGAGCGCAAAGGCAGAGCGCATTATTCGTGAGTTATTTGCGGTATTCTTGGCGGATAGTGGCTTGATGCCGCACGAGTTTCAAGCGTATGCGCAAACCGACAAAGCGCGCGCCGTGGCTGACTATATTGCGGGTATGACCGACAGATTCGCCATACGTGAACACCGCAGACTGTTTGCAGTAGAAGATTATTTTTAGTACGAGTTTTTGCATATAATTGTTAGTACACACAATGTTGCACTATTACAACATTCGCATATATGTGTAGCAAAAAGCCACAAAAACCTTGCCCCACAAACCCACCTTTTGGCATACTAATCAAACCTTCTTAGTAAATAAATGTAAATTTTAAGTATTAGGGAAGTTCGCGAACTTTCTCGTTTTTGGTTCTACCTATTAGTAATAATTAAAGTATTAAAAACGAGGGTATTTTAGTAGTAAATTTGGATGTTTTTAAGTAGTAAATTTTTAAAAGCAAAACTTTAGAAATAAAACATGGAGAATTATATGAAAACGAAATTAAATTTAGCAGTTGCAGCAGCTTTATTGGCTGGTGCTTCAAGCGCAAACGCTGGCATCATGATTCCAGCTGGCGATTGGACATTAGACATTGGTGGTATCGTAAACACTTACTACACACACACAAGTACAAGCGGTGATGTTGTTGGTTTGGGTGGCGCTACTGAGCGTGGTGATGAATCAGTGTCAAATATCACTACTGGTTTGTTACCTAACTACTTAAGCGTTTCTGGTAAAACACGCCAAAACGATTTAGATGTTGGTTTCACCATCTCACTTAACCCAGGTTCGTCAACTAAACAATCTGGTATTCAAAATGAACCAAATAACCAAGAAAATCGTCAAGCATTCTTAACCTTTGGCGACAAATCATGGGGCTCTATCAAAGTTGGTAAAGATTTAGGTATCTACGCTTCTGACGCTATCTTAAACGACATGACATTGTTGGGCGTGGGTTCAGGTGCTGGTTTATTAGCTGGTAATACAACTACACTAGGCCGTATTGGTACTGGTTTCCAGTATGCTGATTGGAAATCACAAATTGCTTACTCATCACCAAACTGGAATGGCTTTAGCTTTACAGCTGGTGTGACGCAAGCCTGGAATACTTATGCAGCGGCTCTACCAAGTGCAAATTCTGCTGGTCGTGGCGGTTCATCACCAGCGTTTGAAGGTAAAGCTAGTTACGAATGGGCCGGCGACATTGGTGGCAAAGTCTGGGCTTCAGGAATGACACAAAAAGTTGAATTTGACAATGGTTTGGGTAGTGATCGTGCAAGTGCGTGGGATTTAGGCGCTACAGTTAATTTAGCTGGCTTTGGTCTAACTGGCTACTACGGTCAAGGTCAAGGCATGGGTACAACAACTCAATTACGTGATGGCTTTGATCTCAACGGCAATGACCGTGATTCTGATGACTGGTACGTTCAAGGTACCTACACCCTTCCAGGTGTAGGTACTAAATTGGGTCTAAGCTATGGTGAGTCAACTCTTGATGGTAACAGCGTTGATGGCTTCGACGAGTATAGCAACCGTATGTGGACAGTAGGCGCCTACCATCCATTGACAAAACATTTGAACTTGGTTGCTGAATACTCAAATGTTAAATCTGAAGTTAAAGTACCAGGCCCTGGTGATGTTGATGGTAAATCAAAAACTATCTCTTTAGGCGCAATTATGTTCTTCTAAAATTACGCAGGGTTAACCCTGTTTAGTTTAAGAAAACAAATAAAAACGGCAACTTAGGTTGCCGTTTTTTTATGGATTGTCATTGCGAGCCTAAGGCTTTAATTTAGGCGCGGCAATCCAGTGACAGTAGCGGCTTGGCTAAGATTGCTAATTAATCCATGGATTGCTTCGTCGTTTCACTTCTCGCAATGACGTTTGTTATAATCCTAATTAAATTAACAGTTAAATAAATTTGAAACATAAACTATGAATTTATATCCAGTAACAATCATTGAAAATTTTTATGAAAACCCAGGCGCGATTAGAAAATTTGCGTTAGCGCAAAAATTTACCTATTGCAAACAAGTGTCCAATATAGAATACGTTTACCCAGGTGGTAGAACGCAGGATTTGTCTAATCTTGATAAAGCACTTTTTGATAAAATTTGTACTAAGTTAGTTTCGGTTTTTCACAATGCCGAGCATGACCACATGCGCTGGCTAATTACTACTAGCTTTCAAAGTGTGGCAGAGGAATTCAACCAAGGCGTCATTCATACAGACAACAATACGATATTTGCTGGCGTGCTATATTTAACGCCTGACGCGCCATTAAATGGCGGTACTTCACTATTTAAAAAAAATAAAACCTTTGATGAAGCCAAGTATCAGCAAGCTTTAGTTAAAAATGATG
>JANMBK010000017.1:0-5566 GCA_031360365.1 Methylophilaceae bacterium | reverse complement strand
TGGCGTATTCTTTTTGCATCCAGCTAACAATGTCGCGATCAATTTCAACCACATGCAGATGGTCAATTTTTTTAAGTAGCGGCTTGGTAAGAGCGCCTAACCCAGGACCAATTTCAATAACCGTTTGATTTTTTTGTGGGTTAATGGACTCTATCAAGCTGTTTATAATCGCTTGGTCGGTTAAAAAGTTTTGCCCAAAGCGTTTTTTTGCCACGTGCTTCATACTATTTTTGCTTATGCTTTTTATTAACCAATTCAATCGCTAAATTAATTGCAGCCTGCATGCTGCCAATCTCAATGTTGCCTGAGCCAGCACTATTTTTGCCAGCTAAGTCTAAAGCTGTTCCGTGGTCGACCGAGGTGCGAATAATTGGTAAGCCTAGCGTAACATTTACGGCCTTTCCAAAGCTGCTATGTTTTAACACAGGTAGGCCTTGATCGTGGTACATAGCGAGTACGCAGTCGGCATGGTTAAGGTATTTTGGCGTGAATAAGGTGTCCGCAGGCAACGCGCCAATAAGTTGCATGCCTTGCATGCGTAGCTTATTCAATGTGGGATTAATCGTATCAATTTCTTCACGGCCCAAGTAACCATCCTCGCCTGCATGCGGGTTAAGTCCAGCCACCAAAATACGCGGGTTTAAAATTCCAAATTTTTGTACTAAATCTGCATGTAAAATACATATAGTGGCTTCTAAACTTTCTCTGGTAATAGCGCTAGATACGTCTTTAAGCGCTAAATGAATCGTTGCCAGTGCAACCCGCAACTTATTTTTACCATGGCCACCAACTAGCATCATGACTACATTTTTTGTTTGAGTATGCTCTGCCAAAAATTCAGTGTGGCCAGTAAACGCAATGCCCGCATCATTAATCACACCCTTGTGCACAGGTGCGGTGACAATGGCATCGAATGCACCACTACTGCAGCCATCAATCGCACAAGTGAGTGTATTCAAAACATAGGGGCTATTCGCGACATTCAGGCTGCCTGCAGACACAGGTGCAGCAGTGGGAATATGCAGTACTTTTAATATGTTTTTACGGTGTTTTTGTGCAGTTTCTGTCGCTTCGTAAGCTTGAATAGTGACATCGATGTTGAGCTGCTGTGCGCGTTGTGCCAACATATTTACATCGCCAATTACCGTAATATCTGCTGCAATATCATGCTGTGCTAATAACACACAGATATCTGACCCAATACCAGCAGGCTCGCCAGAAGTGATTGCTATGCGGGGTATAGACAGAATTAAAGCCTAGAAAAAATTAACCGAGATAAAGTAAACTGTGTAAAAATTAAAACTTATCTTCTAAACGCAGCTCAACAAACGCACGGTCACGCATTTCGCGTATCCAATCTTGATAAGCTTCTTCAGCTTTACGTGCGCGAATTTCTTGGCGGGCTTTAAGGCGTGACGCTTCCTTGGTCATGTCTTGCTGCCTGCGCTCAGTCACTTGTATGACGTGCCAACCAAACGGCGAAAGCACTGGTTCGCTTATCTCGCCCAAACCAAGCGCATTCATGGCTTTTTCGAATGGTGGTACAGTGTCGCCAGGGTTTACCCAGCCGAGATCGCCGCCGTTATTGGCGCTACCATCTTCAGAGAGTTGGCGCGCTAAATCTTCAAATTTACCGCCATTATCTAAGCGCTCTTTAATGTTATCTATTTTACGTTTGGCTTCTTGTTCGGAGACAACTTCAGTTAACTTAATGAGAATGTGCCGCGCATGGGTTTGTCCAATAACAAGTGAAGACGTGCTGCCGCGACGATCAGTGACTTTTAAAATATGAAAACCATTGGCGCTGCGGATGGGTTTTGAAACCTCACCTTTTTGCATGGGTTTAAGCATCTCTAAAAATACGGCAGGTAATTGTGCACCACTACGCCAGCCCATACTGCCGCCTTCTAGCGCGTTAGGCGCATCAGAATGGCTTGCAGACACCTGAGAAAAGCTCTCGCCATCTGCCAGCAGTTTAATTGCTTGTTCAGTTTTGGTTTTGGCTTTTTCTAAGTCTTCCGGGCTAGCATCTTCTGGCGTACGAATTAAAATGTGCGAAATTTCAAATTCATCTTGCTCTTCGCCACGGTTGGCTTGCGTGGTTAAATAGTTGTCAATTTCGCCTTCAGAAATATTCAGCTTATTATCCACTTCGCGCTCGCGGATTCTAGCGATAGTGATTTCACTGCGAATGTCCTCACGAAACTTGCGTAGTGGAATACCATCTTTTTCTAGAACCAGTCTAAATTCTTCTACGCTCATTTTATTTTGTGAGGCAATCCGTTCTATGGTTTTATCCAGCTGGGTATCGTCTACTTTTACCCCTGTCTGCGCAGCCATTTGCAGTTGTAAACTATCGGCAATTAAACGCTCCAATACTTGCCTTGCTAAAATGTTGTCTGGCGGCAAGGCTGTGCCTTGCTTTTCTAGCTGCGCTTTTACGGTGCGGGTACGATCTATCAACTCTTGTTCGGTTATCACACCTTGGTCAACGATGGCAATAATACGATCCATCTTAAGGATTTCGCTAGATTTTCTTGATGTAGACTCAGCACTTGTAGCCACAAGAGGTGACAAAAAAATAATTATAATCAATAAGTTAAAATAGGTTTTCATCGGTAATAATTTTGCTGCCTGTAAATTGTTGGGATTTCACTGCTGCTTAAATAGCCAGGAATGTCACGCCTGAGTAAATTGAGCGGGTTTGAGCCAATTGAAGCAAGGCCACCTAGCTCCAATTGAAAAAATAGACCATAGTTTGCGTCCGCAGTCGCAGTTTCTACACGTTGTATGACTGTGCGCGCTTGCCAGCAGCCTGCGTCGTACTCTAAGCCAGCCAAGCTTTCAATCAATGTTTTTTCTTTAATAGAATAGTTAAAGCGTCCTACGCCATACCAACCTTGGCTTAACGGCCACTGGCCTGAAACGTTGACTTGCTCTAAGAACTGTTGCGTGTAGCGATAGCCCACATTCAGTAGTTTTCCTGGCTCTGGGTTGTAGCGCGCCAAAATATTGCTACGCACCATGCCCGCATCATCAGTGTTGTATTGCCAAAACGCGTCTAAATTCCATTTGTTAGATAAACGTGCTGTAAGCGCAGCAATAATATCAGATGAGTTATCCTTTGAAGTAATGCTGCCTGGTAGAGATACATTTTGATCGTCAAAATAATAGCGCTGACCAATGGTAGCCGCTATGCGCTCCGCCCCAGTGTTTTGATCAATCATACGCGTGGTAAATGCCAAGCTAAGCTGATTGGCATTATTGATGCGATCGTTGCCTGTAAATTGATTTTCGGAAAATAAGGTAGTGAGATTTAAGTCAGCAAGAGCGGAATCAAACACGGGTAAACGGTCTTGATTTTTATCAGGAATATACACATAAAATAAACGCGGCTCAAAGGTTTGTGTGTAAGCATTTTTGACAATATTAACATCACGCTCAAAAAATAAGCCACTATCTACGCTGAAAATAGGTAAGGTGCGACTGTCTGAGTTATTGCTGATATTGTTAGCTCCAACTCTAAAATTATTATCATTCAAGCGGTAATTAGTGGCGTGTACACCAAATTTGGGGGTAATGTAACCATACGATTGCGTAAACGGCACTGTCATGCTGGGATAAACTGTTAAACGACTGCCAGTGGCAGCAACAGGGGCTTCATTGTTGCGATCAAAGTAGGCCCATTGACTATAAAGCTCGGTGTCAAAGTAATCCCACTCTTTATCAGCGGTCAGTGTTAGTTGTGGCAAACGCTCATAGGGAAAGTTGGTGTCATCTAGTGTTTGATATTTTTGCAGAAGGCCGTTAAAGCGCCACACGTCACCTACATAATCAACTCGGGCCTCTTGTGGCAAATTGACGCGGCTGGTACTCGTAATGCGGGTAGACATCTCCGAGAAATACTGGTCATCAGATACTTTTTCGATGTTATAGCCCGCTGACCAGCCCGCGCCCAAGTTGTGGCTATGACTAATATTGGCGTAGTAGCGCTGTCCACCATTTAAACTATCATCGTTTAAATATTCAATGTTATTTATGCCCGAATAGTCTTCGTCTAAATATCTAAATTCGCCTTGTAGTTGGGCGCCACGCTTGCTCAAATAACGTATACCTACGGTGGCATCCATGTCAGGCGCAATATTAATGTAGTAAGGAATGAGCGTTTCAAAACCGCTTCGGCTGGTCGTGCCCACCGTGGGCGCCAGCAAGCCAGATTTACGCTCGTTATTAAACGAGAAGCTCAGCCATGGCGTGTAAAGCAATGGCACACCTTTAAATTCTATGCGCGCATTTTTTGCTGTGCCAGATTGTGTGTAGTCATCCAGTTCTATTTCGCTGGCTTTAATATACCAATCATCCACACCCGCCTCGCATGTGGTGTAACGCGCACCTGTTAAACGCTTTTTATCTTGGCCTTCAAAAAATATAGCTTTGGCATCGCCGCGCGAAGAGTTAAATTTCGGGTCTATAGAGGCTTGGCCAATTGGTGTTGCGGGTTCGCGGTAATTGTCTTGATACAAGCGTGGGTTGTCGGTGAGTGTGGTTTGTGCGTTAAGCAGTTTAGATTGTGTATAGACGCTAGGGTCGTTACGCACAAAAGCTTGATCATCGCTAGGATGGGTCTGCTTGTTCAGTGTCACCGAGGCATCACGCATTTCACCTATGCTCTCGCTAAGCCGCATTTTAAGGGCGGGCCCACGCAACTCACTATTGCCCAAATCAATACGCGCATTGCCATCTACTGTTAGCTCATCATTTTGCACATCGTATTCGATATTATCGCCATATATTTTTTGCTCACCTTTACTAATCACCGCGTTGCCAGTAGCGCGCATTTTACGGTCAAGGTATAAGTCGAGTTTGTCGCCTTCAATTTCTATGGCGCCTGGCAAAGCCTCTAGCTGGATGGTTTCGGGGACTGCTGATAATTCTGTGCTCAGTGATAATTCTGAGCCTGTTAATTCTGACCCTGCTGATTCTGATTTAGACGTTTCTGCAGAAGAAATAGTACTAAAGCCCAACAGAAAACTGCTAGCTAATACCGCAAAAAATAATTTTGCAAAATGAAGATTCGAAAGGCTGTTATGCAATGCAAAACCAATAAAAATGATTTAAGTTATGTATTTTACGCATGAATGATAAAATCGCATACATGCAAGTGCTAATCAAGCAAAAACTTGCTTAGTCAAACAACATTATAAAGGCTACTAACAGTAATCAATCACATGGATAGAAAAAACCAATTAGAAGCTTGGCTTAAACAAGCTATAACTACACAAACGTTCACACTTACCACCGCCTCTGCCGATGCCAGCTTTAGGCGCTATTTTAGGGTGCATTTAGCGCATGAATTTAAAGGCTATAAAACGCTGATTGCGATGGATGCATCGCCACCGCAAGAAGATTGCGCGCCATTTGTAAAAGTGGCGAAGATGCTGGTCGATGCTGGCTTAAATGCACCCATAGTCATTGCTCAAGACTTAACCAATGGTTTTTTGTTACTAAGCGATTTGGGCGACGATACTTATTTGCAGCACCTTAATAATGACACTGCACAAATGCT
>JANMBK010000009.1:0-7862 GCA_031360365.1 Methylophilaceae bacterium | reverse complement strand
CGCCTGCCTGCCGTGGTTTATTTGGCAGGGCATAGCTTTATGCTCAAAAAAGGTCAAAAACTCAATTTAGAGGCGCTACGCCATCAATGCGCACAAGCGGGCTACCACCATGTTTCACAAGTGATTTCGCCTGGTGAGTTCAGTGTGCGCGGCGGTTTAATTGATTTATTCCCGATGGGTAGCGTGCTGCCTTATCGCATTGATTTGTTCGATGATGAGATAGAGAGCATCCGCACCTTTGATGTCGATACGCAGCGCAGCTTGTACCCCGTACCAGAAATCAGGCTATTGCCTGCGCGCGAGTTTCCGTTAGATGATAAAGGCATTGCTACTTTTAGAAGCAATTTTCGCGAGCAATTTGAGGGCGACCCACAACGCGCAACGATTTACAAAAATGTCAGCAAAGGCGTGGCCAGTGGCGGCATAGAATGGTATTTGCCACTATTTTTTGAGCAAACTTCAACTTTATTAGACTACTTACCCCAAAAAGATAAAAGTGCCGCGGTAATTTGTCTGCATGGCGGTGGTGACAAGGCAGCGCAGCAGTTTTGGGCCGATGCAGCTTCAAGATATAGGCTGTTAGCGCATGACCCAGAGCGGCCGATTTTAAAACCCGATGTTTTACTGATTAAAACGGATGACTTTTTTGCACAAACGCAGCGCTTTTCTGTGCTCACTTTTGTGTATGAATCTGGCGACAAATTACCTGCCTTAGATATCGAACGCCGCGCCGAGCAGCCTTTGCATAAGCTGCAAGCCTTTATCCATGAGGCTTCTGGCGATGCCAAAATGAAGAGGCTATTAATCACAGCTGAAAGCCTTGGTCGCCGCGAAACCATGTTACAGCTATTTACCGAGCATGGCGTGCATGTTGACTTGTGTGAAACTTGGGCAGATTTTAACGCCAGTAACGCGCCAGTGATGTTAGGGGTGTCGCCACTGCATGTTGGGTTTAACAAACAAGATGGCAGCGAAGATGTAGTTTTGATTACTGAGTCGGAATTGTATTCTGGCACAGTGCGCCAGCAGCGCAGACGTGAGAAAGAAAAAGCGCGCAATACCGAGGGCATGCTTAAAGACCTGTCAGAGTTACGCATGGACGACCCTGTGGTGCATGAGCAGCACGGTGTGGGGCGCTATAAAGGCTTGATGAATTTAGATTTCGGTGAGGGTGAAACCGAATTTTTGCTGCTGGAATATTATGGTGACGATAAGCTCTATGTGCCGGTTTCGCAATTATTTTTAATCTCCCGCTATTCTGGCGGCCCGCCAGAGAGCGCGCCATTACATCGTTTGGGTAGTGGCCAGTGGGAAAAAGCCAAGAAAAAAGCGCTTAAGCAGATTCGTGATACTGCGGCAGAGTTGCTTAACCTCTATGCCCAGCGCGCCTCGCGGCGTGGCCATGCATTTACATTATCACTTAAAGATTATGAAGCCTTTTGCGAAGGTTTTCCGTTTGAAGAAACGCCCGACCAATTAGAAGCCATCGAAAACGTGATTAAAGACATGCAATCTGGCCGCCCGATGGATAGGCTGGTGTGCGGTGATGTTGGCTTTGGCAAAACGGAGGTGGCTTTACGCGCCGCTTTTGTCGCGGTGATGGGTGGCAGGCAAGTGGCTGTGCTGGTGCCGACGACTTTGTTGGCAGAGCAACATTTTCAAAACTTCTGTGACCGCTTTGCCGAATGGCCGATTAAAATTGCCGAAATATCCCGTTTTAGAAGCGCCAAAGAGCAAAAGCAAGCACTAGAAGACTTGGCTGCTGGCAAGGTAGATATTATTATCGGCACGCATCGTTTGATTCAAAAAGACGTAAAATTTAAGAATTTAGGTTTGGCCATTTTAGATGAAGAGCATCGTTTTGGTGTGCGTCAAAAAGAACAGTTAAAAGCACTGCGCGCAGAAGTGGATGTGCTGACGTTAACCGCAACCCCGATTCCGCGCACGCTCAGCATGGCGATGGAAGGTTTGCGCGAATTTAGTGTCATCGCCACGCCACCGCAAAGACGCCTCAGTATTAAAACCTTTCACACCTATTATTCTGACGGCATTATTCGCGAAGCGGTGATGCGCGAATTTAAGCGTGGTGGACAAGTTTACTTTTTGCACAATGAGGTGGATACCATTTTTGTGCAAAAAGAAAAGCTTGAGAAAATTATTCCCGAAGCGCGCATTGCAATTGCCCACGGCCAATTGCGAGAGCGTGAGCTAGAGCATGTGATGCGCGATTTTTATCAGCAGCGTAGCAATATTTTGCTGTGTACCACCATTATCGAAACGGGCATCGACGTACCCACCGCCAACACTATTATTATGAACCGCGCCGATATGTTTGGCTTAGCGCAACTGCACCAATTGCGCGGACGAGTAGGGCGCTCGCACCACCAAGCCTATGCTTATTTGCTTACCGATGAACACCGTAAAATCACGCCGCAAGCGCAAAAACGGCTAGATGCGATTCAACTGTTAGAAGATTTAGGCGCAGGCTTTCATTTGGCCATGCACGATTTAGAAATTCGTGGTGCAGGTGAGTTACTGGGTGACAGTCAAAGTGGCGAGATGCAAGAAATTGGTTTTCAGTTGTATTCTGACATGTTGAATCATGCGGTAAAGCAACTTAAAGCAGGTAAAGAGCCAGATCTAGACGCACCACTCGGCGTGACGACGGAAATTAATTTACATGTACCTGCCTTGCTACCCAATAATTATTGCCCCGATGTACATGAGCGCTTGGTGCTGTACAAGCGTTTGGCCAACGCTAGCACCGATGACGACTTGGATACGCTGCAAGAAGAACTGATAGACCGGTTTGGCTTGCTGCCAGTGCCTGCAGAGGCATTGCTAGCCTGCCATCGGCTGCGTATTGCCGCCAAACCGCTCGGCATTATTAAAATTGATGCGAGTGACGCAGCGATTCAGCTACAATTTAACATTAAGGCAGACCTAGACCCAATGAAACTGGTGAGCTTGTTGCAACGCGACCGCCGCTGCCGCATGAATGGCCCAGATAAATTAAGAGTTACGGTGCAGTTGGGTAGTTTTAATCACAGAGTTGAGCTCGTAAAAACACTGCTAAAAGAGTTTGTTTAGAGGAAAAAACGATGTTACAAGAACTAATTACCGCAGTCGCCACTTGGATTATGGACGTAATTTCTGCCATGGGTTATGGCGGCATTGTGTTGCTAATGGCGATTGAATCCGCCTGCATTCCGCTACCCAGTGAAATTATTATGCCGTTTGCTGGTTTTTTGGTGAGTAAAGGTGAGATGACGCTATTCGGCATTGCCATGGCAGGCGCTATTGGTTGCGTAGTAGGCTCGATTCCTGCTTATTATTTGGGTATGTTTGGCGGCAGGCCGTTGGCAGAAAAGTATGGAAAGTATGTATTAGTTAGCAAAAAAGATTTAGATATGGCCGACCGCTGGTTTAAAAATCGGGGTGAAATTATTATTTTTATCGCGCGGCTATTGCCTGGGGTGCGCACCTTTATTGCATTTCCAGCGGGTGTGGCGCGCATGAACATGACTAAATTTATTGTTTATACGTTTCTCGGCTCGTTTATTTGGTGCTGGGCGCTAGGCTATATTGGCATGAAGGCGGGAGAAAATTGGGAGCAGTTAAGCGTGTATTTTCACCAATCGCATTACGTGATTATTGCGGGCGGCTTAGCGTTTGTGGCTTGGTACGTTTGGCATCATTTTAAGCAGGATTAGACTCAAGAAATTAAGACCTAAGTAAAATTTGGCAAAAACTAATCAAGCACAACTAGCTTATTCAAGTTCAACTAACTTACCCAGGCTTATAAAGAATACTGCAGTTTTAATGGGTAATCCTTCATCTGCAAACAGACGGGCATAGGCCGTTAGTTGTGGTTTGTGGGCAAGCGTGGCGAAATCGGCGTTAGTTTCTTTTACTTCTAAGCCTAGTTTGTAATCAATTATCCAACGCACGCTATCTTCAATAAAAGTTAAATCAATACGTTGTTCTTGGGTTACATTTTGGTTGCTAGTAATAACACTTAATTCTGTTTGAAGTGATGCTCTAGAAGCCAATATCCATAAGCCTTCTGGGCTTTCTATTGTGCGCTTTAAAGCGGTAACAATCTGTGTAACATGTTTTTCTACTTCGTTTTTGGCGTGACCATGTTGCAGCAGCCAAAACAGCATGCTCTGGGAGCAAGTGTCTATGCGGCTTGCAGGCCAGTGCTGCAAGCCATTTTTTGCGATTAATTCCATGTATAAATGCGCGAGCGAGCCTGTATCGGCGGCAAGGTTTGGTGCAGCGCTTTGTGTGCTTAATGAAGCTTGTGCGCTTGTTGTAGTTACTATGGATTTTGCATCATGGCTTTGCAAAATAGCTGGCATTTGCAGTTGTTTTAGCCTAACCAATTGCGGAGTAAAATTGGCAATATCATCTTCAATCTGCTCTGTTTCCACAGCATATTCAATCGTATTTAGTTTGGTGTCTTCAAAATAATGACTTACCGCAGGCCACAGCAAAGCTAAGGGTGTATTCGCCGCTGGTTTAATTTCATCTTTGCCTTGTGTTGCAAAGCCCACTAAATGTAATTTTCGCTCAGCACGGGTGGCCGCCACGTACAGCACGCGCGCGTCTTCATTGGCATCGCGCACTTTTTCGCGTGTGGCCAAAAAATCATATACGCTCACTGTGTCATCACGAGCGCCTTTGGGAATAAACGGCGCAGCCAGCAATTCAATGTGTTTGTCTGTCGCTACCTCTTCCCACAACAGCAGCGGTTTTTCGCTATTGTTGCCGCCAGTGGCAGTGCCTAAACCCAACAAAATCACGGTATCAAATTCTAACCCTTTCGATTTATGGATGGTCATCATTTGCAACTGTTCACCATCGGCATCTGGCGCAGCAAATAGCTTTTCAATCTCCATACACATACGCTCGGGTGAGAATTGATTGCGTTTGTCTAACGCATCCAAACAGTTAAAAAACGCTTGTACATCAGTCACATCGGCTTGCTCCCACAAGCAAGCAGGGCCGTTTAGCATCAACCACACGCCGCGCACCCAGCGGCTAGTATTGGTGCGGCCATGGGCGGCAAATGCCTCAGCAAAAATATCACGCACATGCTGTAAGCGCGCTTGACCATCGCTAGATAATTGGCTTAACAGCACGTCGTTTTGCATCAATTGCCAAATGGTTGCGTGGTGGTTAGCGCCACCCAGCGCATGCAAATCATGCAGCTTGAGGCCACACCAAGGCGCGCGCAATATGGCCAACCAATGCATGCGATCTGCCTTGTGGTGCAGCGCGTGGGTAAGGCTTAACAAATCTTGCACAATTTGGCGGCCAGCAAGCGCCTCAATATCTAGCGCTTGAAACTTAATATCAGTATGCGATCTGCGCAGCGAAGTGACCAGCGGTGTTAAGTGATTTTTGGCGCTTACTAAAATGGCGATTTTTGCATTTGGGTTTTTTGCTCGCTCACGCTGAATAATAGAAATGACGGCCTCGGCCTCTTGCAGTTTAGCGCTTTCAGTTGAATCATTTTTAATTATGGCATGTACTTCAACAGCACTATCTTGCGAATTTTTATTGGCATCGGCGATAGAGGGACGATATTTCACCGCGCCTTGCGCTTCATCGTCGAACTCTGAAAACAGTGGTGCAAACGTTTGGTTAATCCAGCCGACAATTTGTGGCGTCGCACGATTATTGCGATATAGCTGCAAACGTTGAAGTTGTATCTCACCAATGCCGCGCTCTGCAGCGTTAATAAACAAGCTAACGTTGGCTTTGCGAAAGCGATAAATCGATTGCATGGGGTCGCCCACGCAGAATAATGTTCTATTGTCACCCGTTTGCCAACCGCGTGTTAATTGTTCTAACAATTTGATTTGGCTGGGGCTAGTATCTTGAAACTCATCCACCAATAAGTGTTGAATTTGGTAATCTAACTTTAACGCCAAATCAGATGGCGTTTCACTTTCATCCGCTAACGCTTGTGTAGCTCTCTGCGCAATCTCTACAAAATCGACCTCGCCCGCTTGCTGAAACACCAACCACAATTGCGCTACCGCTAAATTGAGTAATTGAGATAATGCGGTAATCATACCCCAATCATTATTAGCAGCTGCTCTGAAAGGCAATCTGCGTATAGCTTGCAGGGCAGAGGTATTTTGCATGGCGGCAATAATTTCCACTAAAGTTTTTTTGTGGGCACGACCTTCATCAGTGGGCGCAAAGCCAAACTTGATATTGAGCCCGCCTTCTTTGCGCGGCTCGCCAGCGGCGGTTAGCATTAAATCGGCCACCGCACGCCATTCGTTTAGGTGACTTGGGTTGGCATTAAGTGGGGTTTGCCAATCTAGCAGCGCTTCAATATCTAAATTGGCTGGCTGCTTGCTAGCAGCATAACGTGCCACAGGCATTAGCACTTGCTGCAATGCAAGTGGCAGCACATTTTCGGCATCGTTTAACGTTTGCTCTATCAGGTAGTTTAAGGTGCTTTGCAACTGCTTGCTATCCACCGTGTTATTCGCATGGCTCAGCCATTGGTCACGCTTTTGCAGCATGCTCACCAGCAAGCCAGTCAGTTGCGCGGTATTGTTTTCTACATAGCGCAACGCAGTTTTTACAATATCGCCGTGTTCTATATGCTCTAGCAAAGCCAGCGTTTGCTCTGCCGCTTGTGCATACAAAATATTGGCGTCATCCGAAACTTTGGGTTGCGCGCCAAAGCGGCTGAGTAGCGGCATTTGTCGCGCCAAGTGCGCACATAAGCTATCGATAGTAAAAATACGCAAACATGATGGGTTTTCGATGAGTTGCCAGTTATTTGCAACGCTCTTTTCTAGCGCTTTACTACTTAAATCATAAGTCATTTGCTTGTGCGGCAATGTTGGCGGCGTTTGGTTAGCAGCGGCAATTAAGCTATCTAAAATGCGCAAGCGCATCTCTGCTGCAGCCTTATTGGTAAAGGTGATGGCGATAATTTCTTCGGGATTATTCACATATTGCAGCAACTTTAAATAGCGCTGCGTCAGTAGCTCGGTTTTGCCCGCACCCGCAGGCGCTTCTACAATGAAAGAGGCCAGTTCTAGCGCGCACTGGCGGTTGGCTTCATCTTCTTTAAGCAATTGTGCTTCTATCATTTTCCGCCCTTAAAGCGCTCAAACTGCAATTGGCGCTCTGGTATTCTTAAAAGTGGCGTTACTTCACAATAGGCGAGATTACTTTCGTCATCAAACTTTACCGCTGCTTCGCCTACTTTTATCTCATGCGCAATGGCTTCAATGCGGGTTTTCCAATGTTTGAGTAAGTCTTGCCAGCTAGTAAATTGTTGAATCCATTTGGGTTTTCTTTTGTCAGCTTCTTCTTCAAAGTTAGCTTCACTCACCCCCAAAAAAACATGCTCAGCGGTTTTTACCATACCAAATTGCACGCCAGTTATTATATTTTTGGCATTTTCTTCACCATAAAAAACCGCGTAAATCGGTAATTGCGGTTCAATTATTCGCCGCTCGCCCCAGCTCGCCATTTTAGGCATCTGGCCAGTTTTATAATCCACAAATTCAATACCACCATTTTCTAGTTGGTGAATGCGGTCAATTTTTAACGTCACTTCTATACCGCCGATGATTACTTTCTTATCAGCCTCGCAAGCGATTATTTTAAATGGAATATCACGCGCTTTTTCATACGCCAGCCAATCGCCGACCATCTTAAATAGGCGCTCATGCTCTAACGCCAGTAAATTTTCAGACAGCGTTTTTTGTTGTTTTGATACTTCATTTAGGGCGATTTTAATTGCCGCATTGATGGACTGCGCCAAGCTTTCTTCGGACATCTCACGTAAATCAGAGAAATGTCGCTGCTGCCAAAATGCT
>JANMBK010000290.1:0-5330 GCA_031360365.1 Methylophilaceae bacterium | reverse complement strand
TGATAAACCTGCAAAACCGCCACCCACCACGCAAACATCAGCCTCAACATCTGTTTCTAATGGTGGGTAATCAGGCTGCTCATTCGCGCTGGCGGCGTAGTATGAGTTTTGCGTGAGTTTTAAATCAGTAGATTTAATATTAGGTTCTAGCATATTGATTTACTTTTTGGCTGCACTATTGTTGGCGTAAATACGGCCACACAACCAAGTCCACACAATCACTGCGGCGGCGTTGCTAGTGAGTTCCGCATGGTCATACGGTGGCGAAACTTCTGTGCAATCCATGCCAATCCAGTTTAAATCGTGCCATGCTTCTAGCAAGGTCATGGCTTGCGCGGTCGTCAGTCCGCCCACTTCTGGCGTACCTGTACCGGGCGCGAATGCTGGGTCTAGCGCATCAATATCAAACGTTAAATACAGCGCCGGGTTGCCAGCTTTGGCCATGCGCGCCCGCACTTCATCAATGACATATTGCAAATTATCGCCATCTTTGCCGCGCAATTCACGCGCGGTGTAAATTTTGCCGCCTTTGTCACTCACAAACTCACGCGCTGCCCGCTCGCCTGCCGAGCGGATGCCAATTTGCACAAAGCATGTCGGGTCAACCAAACCTTCAGTTATCGCTTCGTATACCCAAGTTCCATGGCCAGAAGGTTCGCCAAAATGGTCAGCCCAGGTATCGCAATGCGCATCAAAATGAATGCAGGCTAATGGCTGTTTATAGTGCGCTTTGTAAGCACGCAATAAAGGCAAGGAAATAGAGTGATCGCCGCCTAGCCATACCATGGTTTGTTGTTGAATAAGCTCGGCGGCTAAAGGCATTAACTCGCTGCGCATCTTGTCAATATTGGTATTTGGCAAGGCTAAATCGCCGACATCTTTTAAGTGACCAAGCGGTGAAGTATCAAAATACGGGTGCGTCGCATCGCACAGCATTTGGCTAGCTTTACGTATGGCGCTTGGACCAAAGCGCGCGCCTGGTCTATTGGTGCAACTACCATCCCAATTAATGCCTGCAATGGCATAAGTGGCTTTTGCAGTTTTATCGCTAGGCTCTTTTTCAATTGGCAAACCTAAAAAACCGCTGGTAGATAAATAAGCAAAACTGTGATTCATTTATTACTCCAAAAGTCTGCTCCAAAACGGGTATGGACTAAAGCCATATTATAGGTAGAATACTAATCAAATGTTGGTCTTTAAAATAGTGCCATTTATGTAAATTTGTTAGAACCAATTGATGAATAATGCCATGCAAAACGTAGTCAATAATGCCGAAAAAATGATAAAAGCAGAGCGCGAGCAATATACTCAATTGCATCCGCAATCTGTCGCCCTTGCATCACAAGCCAGCAAGCACTTTTTATATGGCGTGCCCATGCATTGGATGAGTGATTGGGGCACGCCAGCGCCGTTATTTATAGCGCATGCTAGTGGCAACCATTTTGCTTGCGCGGATGGCATTGATTACACCGATTTTTGTTTGGGTGATACTGGTGCCATGTTTGGTCACAGCCCACCAGCCTTGGCGAAGGCAATCGCAAATCAAACCAATAAAGGCTTTACTACCATGTTGCCATCTACGCTGGCGCCAGATGTGGGCAAAACTTTGAGCGACTTTTTTGGGTTAGATTATTGGCAACTGGCCACTACAGCCACCGATGCCAACCGCTTTGTACTCCGCTGGGCGCGCGCAGTAACTAATCGCAAAAAAGTATTGGTGTTTGATGGCTGTTACCACGGGACTTGTGACGATGCCATGGTTGACATGGCATTGAGAGACGATTCCATGCTTGATACAGTCGATGGCAAAAACATTAATCGACAAAGCTTGTTAGGCCAAGTGCAAGATTTAACGCAATTTTCAGTCGCAGTGCCGTTTAACGATTTAGCCGCTGTCGAACACGAACTTAAAAAAGGCGATTTTGCTGCCCTGCTGACTGAACCAGCACTCACCAACTGCGGCATGGTATTACCCAATGAGGGCTTTATACATGGCTTGCGGGCGCTTTGTACAAAATACGGCACATTGCTCATTTTAGATGAAACGCACACTATTTCTACCGCACACGGGGGCTGGGCAAAAGCCAATAACGTGGTGCCAGACTTTTTAGTAGTCGGCAAACCGATTGCGGGTGGATTGCCAGCAGCAGCTTATGGCTTTAGTGCAGAAATGGCAGCGCGTATGAAAACCGCCAAAGATAGCGCGCCAATTGGGCATTCCGGCATTGGTACAACATTATCGGGCAATATGATGACGTTGGCGGCGATTCACGCGACTTTAACTGAAACTGCGACTGAGAGTGCATACCGCCACATGCTAGCACTGGCGGGACAGCTGGAGCATGCACTGACAGACTCTATTAAAGCGCACAATTTAACGTGGAACATTACCCGACTTGGCGCGAGGTTAGAGTTGCAATTTTGCGCGACCTCGCCCAAAAACGCGCAGCAAGCGCGCAATGCACAAAACGATACAATTGAATCTGCCATTCATCTATATTTGCTCAATCGCGGCGTATTACTCACGCCATTTCACAATATGATGCTGGTTTGTCCTACGACTTCTGAGACGGATATTAAGAAATTAATACAAGCATTTAACGAATGTTTAACTGCACTTACTAATAACCTAAATCTGTCATTCTGAGCGTAGCGAAAGAATCCAGAACTTTGTAAACTCGTCAAAAAGAAGTGTGTGTAATTTTGGAAGGTCCTGTGCGAATTGCTGATTTAGACAGCAACGCTATAGAGTTTGGTGCTGGTAGCACTTTTGTATTACCCGCTGGCTTTAAAGGCACTTGGAAAACGCTAGAACCGATGAAAAAGATTTATGTGATTTGGCAAAGCGATTAGTACGAGAGAAAACTAATGCTCTACAAGCCAATATCCATAAGGCTTGCAGGGCATGCTAATAATGTCGCAATCAAAAATGGTTATTTTAACGAAACTATCGCTTCAATTTCCACCAACACATCGCGCGGCAGTTTTGCAACTTGCACAGTAGAACGTGCTGGCGTATGGCTGCCAAAAGTATCACCATAGACTTTATTCATGGCGACAAAATCATCTAGATTTTTTAAAAACACGGTGGTTTTAACCACTTTATTTAAGCGAGCGCTTGCCGCTTCAATCACCGCTTTTAGGTTGGCTAATACTTGTGTGGTTTGCGCAGTAATATCGCCATCCACCAACGTGCCATCTGCGCGCAGCGGAATTTGGCCAGAAGTGAATAATAAATCACCCACTTGCATAGCTTGTGAATAGGGGCCAATAGCAGCAGGGGCATTGGTAGTTTGGATGATTTTCATAGCTTTACCTTTCTGACTAATTATCTGACTTATATATCTGTATATTTAAATTGTACGCGTTTTACATTGCAAAATAACTCATAGGCAATGGTGCCAGCCGCGTTGGCGACATCGTTAGCTGAAACTTGGTCGCCCCACAATTCAACATGTGAGCCAACTTTAGCATCCGCAACGTTACTCAAATCGACAAATAGCATGTCCATCGAAACACGGCCAATAACGTTTGTCATTTTGCCATCAACCGCGACTGGGGCATTTAGCGCCACGCTGCTTGCGCTGCGTGGGTAGCCATCGGCATAGCCACAAGCAACCACGCCAACCGTCATTTTTTTATCTGCAGTAAAAATGCTACCGTAGCCTATCGATTCGTCCTTTGCAATGGTGCGTATGGAGATGATTTTACTGGTTAACTGCATTACCGCACGCAAACTTTGCTGCATATCCATCATTTTTTCTGACGCTAGATTTAGCACATTGGCAGCCAGCGGATCTGCACCATACAACATAATGCCTGGGCGCGACCAGTTGGCGCTCGCTTGCGGCCAACCCAATATCGCCGCTGAGTTAGCTAAACTAACTTCATCAATATTTAAGGTTTGTACGGTATGCTGAAAAGTATGAATTTGCTGTTTGGTATGTGCGGATTTTAAATTATCCGCATTGGCAAAATGGCTCATGGCGACAATTTTAGCGACATTTGCATGGCCTGCAAGCCGCATGTATGCTTGTTGGTAGGCCGTTGCATCCAAGCCCACGCGATGCATACCGCTATCCATTTTTAGCCAAATATGCAGCGGTTTTTTGAGTTTGACCGCCAATAAAATATCAATTTGCCATTGCGCGTGGATGACAATCCACAAATCATTCGCCACAATATCCGGCAGTTCTGCGGCTTCAAAAAAACCTTCTAGCAACAGTATTGGATTGCGAATGCCGGCTTTGCGCAATTCAAGGGCTTCTTCCAAACACGCCACTGCAAAGCCATCTGCTCCATTCGCGATGGCTTGCGCGCATTGCAGCGCGCCATGGCCATAGGCATTGGCCTTAATCACAGCCAGTGCCTTGCCACCGTGCAGGGCTTTTGCAGCACGGTAATTGTGGCGAAACGCATCTAGGCGGATATGGGCGGTAGCAGGACGAGTCATTGTTTAATATTACATTTAAGTATTGCTATACCTTATTTATGCTTGGCTGGAAGGCACGTTGGTACTGGTCTGCAGGGTGGTGTTTTTCACTCGCAGATTATAATGTTTAATAGTGTAACGACTTAAGGCCAAATCGTCACTGTGAATAGCAGGTTGCTGGTTAGCCACTAAATCCGCTAATACTTGTGCAGAGCCACAGGCCATGGTCCATCCTAAAGTACCGTGACCAGTGTTTAGCCAGACATTATTGTAAATCTCAGAAGCCTTGCCAATAATCGGCGTGCCGTCTGGTGTCATAGGGCGCAAGCCTGTCCAAAATTGACCTTTTGAAGTGTCGCCGCCATTTGGGAATAAACTATTTAAAACCATTTCTAGCGTTTCGCGCCGACGCGGGTTTAAGCTTAAATCAAAGCCTGCCAGCTCCGCCATGCCACCCACGCGAATTCTGCTGTTAAAGCGCGTAATCGCCACCTTGTAAGTTTCATCCATCACCGTAGAGATGGGCGCTGCATACGTATCCACTACTGGCACTGTCAATGAATAGCCTTTAACTGGATACACTGGAATGCTAATGCCCAAACCTTGCATCAGAGGGCGCGAGTAACTGCCTAGCGCAACCACATAGTGATCCGCATGCAACGTTTCTATGCCCGCTAGCGTGCTAATTTCAACACCGCTTAATTTGCTATTTTCAGTCAACAGCCGCTCAATTTTTACCTCTTGCCTAAATTTTACACCCAGTGTTTTCACTTTTTCGGCCAAGTTTTGCGTAAATAGTTGGCAATCGCCCGTTTCATCATGCGGCAAGCGCAATCCGCCTAATAGTTGGTCTTTTACTAACGCAAAAGCTGGTTCTGCAAGCGCGCAACCACCAGGG